>CAIJKT010000001.1 GCA_903821255.1 uncultured Lentisphaeria bacterium
CAGGCAGGAACTGTGCGGTTTCAGCGAACAGGCTATTTTGAGCATTTCATCGGTTACGGCCATTTCCATGTTCAGCCGTGAAATTTTCTGCTTCAGCAGCGCCATATCTTCATCCACCATATGGCGGCGGTCTTCCCGCAGATGAGCGGTGATGCCCCAGGCGCCGGTTTGCTCGCAGATTATTGCGGCTTCGACCGGGCTGGGATATTTTGCTTTTCTGGCCTGACGGACAGTTGCGACATGGTCGACATTTACACCCAACCTTAACATGACAGATTCCTTTCAAATAATTTTATACGCCGGATTTGCTGCTTTTATTTAATTCTCCAACCAGCTTTTCCAGATATGCTATTTCCGTTTCAAACACATCAATTTTTGAAGATGCCTGGCAAAACAGCACGGAGCCTTCAAAAAAGTTCTTTTTAAGACAATCCAGCCACGGGGATAAAAGCTTTTCCACCAGCCGGTTTCCGGTTTCCGGTTCATAAAAAAACCTTACAGCCTGAATGTTAAATTTCAACCAGCGGAACAGTTCATGAAGATTGACGCTTTTGCCGACCAGTTCATGCGGATGAATATCCACCAGAAAATGAATATCCGGACACATGAGTTCGCGCTTCAGCGATAGATAGTCTTCCGAGGTTACTGCCGGCAGCAGCGGAATTCTTACCGGCAGCAGCAGCATTACCTTGTTCCGGTGCAGATCCGGTTCAATCGCCCGCAGCAGCCGGATCAGTTCCCGGCGATAGCTGTCGTCTGTTATCGCGTTTTCTATTCCGAAGTCCATTGAGATCGTTTCGGCGTTCAAACCGGCGGCAGTTTTGATCAGCCGCTGCATTTCCTCTTTGAATCCGGATTTAATTTTTTCCCCCTGCGCGACAATCGCCCTGGAAACGCCGTTCGGCATCAGTTCGCTGAAATGGATTTTCTTGAAATTAAGCATATCCATGCCTTTAGGCCTCATCTCCGGGTTCATCATGCTTTCCGGCAGTTCAGCGCCGGAAAACAGATCGTATCTGAAAGAATGCAGCGCCGCGCCGACGGGGCAATATAGAAAACTTATTCCGAATTTCATATTGAAATATCCTGTTACCAGCCGGAATCCTCAAGCAGTTCCAGCGTTACTTTTGACGTTTTATCAGCAGCTTTCATCATGGAAAGCTGTTTTTGCACATATCTGCCGATCATGTCGACTTCCAGATTGACCAGATCGCCGTTTTTGCGGAATTTCAACGCGGTCTCTTCCAGCGTTACCGGAATGAGATGCACCGAGAACGCATCTTCAGTCACATCGACCAGGGTAAGAGAGATGCCGTCTATCGCAATGCTGCCCTTCTCGACCAGAAACGGCCGCAGTTGTTCCGGGAGGCTGATGCGCAATTCATAATCGGAACCGGTCTTTTTCAGGCTGATTACCGGCGCAACCGCGTCAACATGGCCGCTGACCATATGGCCGCCGATCCGGTCACCCAGCTTTAAAGCGCGTTCCAGGTTCACGCTGCCGCCGGCGGCGGTTTGTCCGAGATTAGTCCGGTTCAGGGTCTCTTCCAGGGTGTGAAATTC
>CAIJKT010000002.1 GCA_903821255.1 uncultured Lentisphaeria bacterium
CCCTGGCAGAACTTTTGGAAGGGATTGAAAAGTTTTTCTTCCCATTATTATAGTTTTTCCCATGGTGATCTCCTTAAACCTGTTTAAGTCTGCTTATAATTTCAGACAGAATTTTGTTTTCTTTTTCGCGATAAAGTCCCAGCCACTTAATATTGAAACTGCAGATATTGAGCGTTTCCTCCGCAGATGCAATACTGACAATCATCAGGACTGCGACAGTTGCCAAGATACGGAACCGGCTTTTGATTGTTACCTTCAACTCTCCTCCTCCATTACATCTGTCATTAAATATAGACCCCTTTTTTACGAATACAAACTAGTATAAATTAAATTAGTATTAACAATGAAAAATATATGAACTTGACAATATCCTGTAAAAATATTTTTTACAATAACACTTGAAATTTAATGATGCGCCATTATTTATAATACCAAGAGGGAAATTGGTCATTACAAACGTTATAACAAGCCGCTTATGTGTAGCTTGCTGTTTCGTCGTCCTGATACCGGTAAGCATTTACAGACGTACTTCTATAACAGGAGAAAATAGCCATGAATGTTTTTGAGTATGCGAAGAAAATGGAATTGGACGGGATTCATTTCTATCAGACTGAATCAGAACGCACTAATTCACCGGGATTTAAAAAAATTCTGCAATTATTGATCAATGAAGAACAGAATCATTATAGTTTTTTTGACATGCTTCAGCAGAATCTGGAACCGGGGGAATTGCCGGCGTTTCCGGTGAACGTTGTGGAAAATGTTTTCCGGGAACTGTGGAAAAATGGAGAGGGATTTGATTTTTCCGCCGCACAGGTTGAAGTTTACCGGAAAGCGCTGGAAATAGAAAAACAAAGCGAGAGATTTTACCGCATAGAGGCAGCGAAAGCTGAAAAAGAAGGCAATGAAGAACTGAAAAAACAGCTTCTTCTGGTGGCGGAAGAAGAGAAAAAACACACAATACTGATGGACGGCCTTGTTGAATATCTCGCCCGGCCCGGCGAATGGGTTGAACATGCGATGTTTACACAACCAAGACCGGAATATTGAAAACAAAAAGAGGAGGTGCGTATGAGTTGCCTGAGCGGTCTTTATCAGCATGCCGACTGGAAAACGGAAAAACACGTGCCGGTCATCGAAGCCCCGGATGAAGTGACGGCCGGAGAATCCTGTAAAATCACCGTCAGCGTCGGGAAGGAAGTACCCCATCCGAATAAAACGGAGCATCATATCCGGTGGATCGAAGTTTATTTCAAAGCCAATGACGCAAAGTTTCCAGTTCAACTGGGCCGAATCGAATTTTGCGCGCACGGCGAATCTGTCGAAGGACCGGACAAAAGCGGGATTTATACTAATCATTGTGCTGCAATATGTTTTAAAACGGAAAAGTCCGGAACGTTGTCAGCTGCGGCTTATTGCAACATTCACGGATTATGGGAAAGCTCAAAAGAGCTGTCCGTCAAATAAATTGATCAACTAAAGCAGAGGAGAAGACAAAATGAAAGCAATTGTGGACGAAAATACTTGCGTCGGATGTGAATTATGTGTGGGAACCTGTCCTGAAGTTTTCGTAATGGACGGCGCCGTGGCAAAAGTAATTGTTGCCGACGTTCCGGCTGAACTCATGGGTTCCTGCCGCGAGGCGGCGGACGGATGCCCGGTGAATGCCATTTCCATCGAATAGACCGGACAATCCCACAAGGATAACACCTCCGGCTGTTCATGGCAAACCATTTGCCTCTATGTTGCCGGGGCGGAACTCGATGACCGGATTAATCTTATTATGACAGACATCAGGATAAAACGGGTTTACGAGGATGAGCATCCGGACGATGGTTTCCGCGTGCTTGTTGACCGGTTATGGCCGCGCGGAATTTCCAAAGAGCGAATGCATGCTGACTTGTGGCTTAAGGATGCGGCACCGACCACAGAGCTTCGAGTGTGGTTCAACCATGAACGGTCGGAGCTGGAGGGGTTCAAACGCCGTTACTTCCTGGAGCTTGATGCGCAGCCGGAGGCCGTGGCGAAGCTGCTTGATGAAGCGGGGAGGGGGCGCCTGACGCTTCTCTTTGCCGCGCATGACACGGAATGTAATCATGCAATGGTACTGAGAGAATATCTGATTTCGCACTCCAGGAAAAAAGCCGGCTAATCTTAGTTACTATGATTCCCGCCTGATTTTGATTCACCTGCTTGAATTGTTCCGCATTGCCAATAGATTTACCTGAAGCAAAAATTCCGGGGGAAGACCGCGGTTTTTCCGGATATTTAAAATGGCCTGAACCGCAAAGGAGATATTGCGAAAATGGATGATATCGCGTTCTATGCAAAAGCATTTATCACTCTGCTGGTGCTGGTCAACCCGCTGGAGGGGATTCCGGTGTTTCTGGCCGGAACGGAACAGGCGGCGCCTGAGTTGCGGTCGGCAATAGCCAGACGGGCGTCGGTTGCCGTCACCATTATTTTGCTTACTGCGCTTTTTCTTGGCAATGCACTATTGAAAATATTCAGCATCAGCCCCGGAGCTTTCCAGATCGGCGGCGGCATCATTCTTTTTTTGATCGCTGTCCAGATGGTGCTTGGTCCCGGCGGATCATCGTTCGGTAAAATGAGCGGCGGAGAAGTCAATTTACAGTTTGCCGTTGTTCCGCTGGCGATTCCGATAATGGCCGGGCCGGGCGCAATCAATGGCGCGGTTCTCTACGGCACGCAAACCCATTCCTGGGAGGGAATGGTTATTCTTGCCGGAGTCACTCTGATTGTCGGCATTGCCTCGTATATTTCATTATGTGCGGCGCTGCCGCTGGTCAAATATCTGAAAGAAACCGGAATTAATATTGCGACCCGCGTTACCGGCCTGATTATCGCTGCGATTGCGACCGAAATGGTCGCTCACGGCATCTCCGCCGTTTTCGGAATAAAAGCAATTTAATCTGTATTTTAATCATCATTGATAAATTGAATTCTTTAAATGATGGAATAAGGTATAAACTATTGTGTTTTAGTCCCCTTGAATTCAAGAGAAAACAGAAAAAAGGAGATTGGGAGAATGAAGAAAGCAATGTTTCTGGCAGCGCTTGCTCTGGTGTCCTGTTCCATGACATTGGCTGGCGAAAAAATCGAAATCATCAAAGCCGAATACGGAGCGCAGGACAAATGGGGCGATGTTACCACCATCGTTCAATCGAAAGTCACAGGCGACAGCCTGAAGATTACGGCGGATAATAATATTCTCGATGATCCGGCCCCCGGTTTGGGTAAAGTCCTGAAAGTTAAGGCCAAAGCTGGTGACAAGC
>CAIJKT010000003.1 GCA_903821255.1 uncultured Lentisphaeria bacterium
TTGGTTAGAGTACCACCCTGTCACGGTGGATGTTGCGGGTTCGAGTCCCGTCTCTCTCGCCATTTTTCTGCCTGCGAAACACACTTGGTCCATGTCATTCCCGGCATAGATAATTCACAACCGGCTATGCCGGTCGTGTTATATTTACTATAAGTAATGATCCTTAAACTCTTTAACGAAGTGCATATTCTGCGTTTCGGTTTTATCCCCGACTGTTTCGTTGAACTTAAGCGCCCTGGCGTGACCGTCGACAAACAGATAGTTGGACATGTCTTTATGACGGAGCTTGGACATGCAACTCTCCCAGCCGGAGACCGGCGCATAGCCGTCATAACCCTGATGACTGAGCGCCTCATCTCTTTCCGTGCCGACAGGCAGGTCTTCGCCGCCGCGTTCACTGACAATGATATTCCGCGAAGTAGTTTTAAGCTGGCTGCTCTTTCTATCATACCCGTACATGCAGTTGAACATATAGCTTTGACGCTTGTCAACATCGGCGTCAAAACCGGAACGCACAGCCGGATCGCCGGGACACAGCAGAAAATTACGTTTCATGCCGAAAGGATATAGGTATTCAAACCATTTAACTGGATTCGTTTCTCCGGAAATACCTTCCCCGCCCCAGGTTGCGCCATGATGAATCGGCGGAAAGAATGACTGCCAGTCATTGGCGTAACCGGCAAAGGCCAGGCCGCATTGTTTAAGATTATTCATGCACTGCGCGGCCCTGGCTTTTTCACGGGAGCTGTTCAGCGCCGGCAGCAGCATTCCTGCGAGGATGGCGATGATCGCGATCACCACGAGGAGTTCGATGAGTGTAAAACTTGTTCTTCTTTTCATAAGTTTCTCCTGAATATAAATGGTAAACATAAACCGGTTCCACGGAAAATGCTGGAACCATTACAGACACTAATTGAGTAATCACAGAAAATAAATCAGGAGAAGACAGGCGGGGCCCGAGGGAGAATGGTAAGGTTAGTTTCAATAAAAATAAAATCAGGCGGCAGCAGGATCACGATGTCCTGCCGGTTGCATATAACAATGGCAGACGAAACATTGGCGCAGTATTTCAAAAACATTGATGAACATATTAAGCAGGCATGTCCGGCATGCGTAAACTCGAAGTCGCCCTGTGCTAAACCTGTAGTACCGCCAGTAAGGGATCGACTGCAAGTAGCATGATTATGAAAAGCCGGATGCAAAAATTCCGCAAACAGCAGCAAGCCCATGGCGAGCGCCAATGCTGAATTTCTGATTGTAGTTAAATTTATCATCCCGTCTCCAGTAATACAAAGTATTACTATATCCATGGCGCACAGATTTGTCAACAGGTGAAACTACAAAAGTCTCAGACTGAAGACATTTTGACTTGGGATATATCATCGGCATCGGTGAATATCATGATCAGACGGTCTATGCCAAGGGCACAGCCTGACGATTCCGGCATACCGGCATTGATGGCCTGGAGAAATTCTGCCGGCGGCGGGTATGGACGGTAACCGCCGCGCGCACGGGCTGATGCCGCTTCTTCGAACCTGGCGGCCTGTTCCGCCGGGTCAATCAGCTCGCTGTAAGCATTGGCGATCTCAATCCCCGACAGATACAGTTCCCAGCGTTCCGCCACGGAATGATCACTTGCCTTGAGCCTGGCCAGCGCCGACCTGGCGGCCGGGTAATCGGTCAGAAATGTCGGACGCCCCCGCCCCAGCACCGGTTCAATCTTAGTTACCATTAATTCATCAAACCGGTCCGCTTCCATGGCGGCTTCCGGCGTTACCCCCGTAAAGCGCAGAAAAGCATCTTTAACCGTAATGATTTCCGGTTCGGCGGAGAAGTCAATCACACTTCCCTGATAGGAGACAGAGGAGGAGCCGGCGGTAAAGACCGCCAGATGGCGCAGCATGCCGGCGGTAAACTTGAGAAGGTCATTATAATCCGCGCCGGAGTCATACCATTCCAGCATGGTGAATTCCGGACGGTGCTTCCGGCCGAACTCCCCTTCCCTGAAACAAGCCCCGATCTGATATATTTTTTTAAAGCCGGCGGCCAGCATCAATTTCATCTGCAATTCCGGGCTGGCGCGGAGAAACATCTCCCCGGCCTGCGGAGCTTCAATAAACTCCTCCGGCGCCGGGGCTTTGATCATCACCGGGGTTTCCACTTCAGCAAAACCCGCGGCATCGAAGTATTGGCGGATAGAAGAAATAAGCCCGGCGCGAAGCAGCAGCCGGGCTTTGATCTGTTCAAGCTGATAAACGCAATCAGGCTTTGGAGACGCGTTCTGCATAGAGTCCGGTCCTGGTGTCAATCTTGACAAGGTCACCGGTATTGATGAACAGCGGCACTTGAATCTCATAGCCGTTGTCAATCTTGGCGGACTTCAACACATTGGTGGCGGTATCGCCTCTGGCGCCCGGTTCAGTGTCTGTGATCACTTTTTCAATGAACGTCGGCAGCGTGATTTCAATCGGCAGGCCGTTAAACAGCAGCATCTTGCACTGGCTGTTCTCAATCAGAAAGTATTTATCGCGGCCCAGCATTTTGGCGCTGACATGCATTTCTTCAAAAGTTTCGGCGTCGCTGAATACATAAAAATCGCCTTCAGCGTAAGAATAGTACATTTCCTTTTCTTCAAGGTCGGGCTTGTCCAGCTTGTCGGTCGGACGGTAAGTACGGTCAATGGTGCTGCCGGTGATCATGTTTTTCAGTTTGCAGCGGTAGAGTGAGGTGCCTTTGCCGGGTTTGCAGAATTCGAATTCGGTTATGGCCCATGGTTCTCCGTCAACTTGAACCTTCAAGCCCTTTTTCAAATCAGAAGCGCTGAACATCGGAATATCTCCATTATTTATTGTTAAAAAAATTAATGCCTTGTAATATATACCGTTATGCCATTTTTTCAAGCACATAAATTGTTTCGGCGATTCGCCATCACGAAATCCATATCCTGGTCACAGACATCCGATTTTGCAATAAAAAACAAATAAACAGTAACACTTGCGAAATTTTCTATTGCATTTATGAATTTTTTATTATATAATGTTTCTCAGAGGAAATTGCTTTTTTATGGATATTGCGAAATACATCTCAGGGGCCAGGCTTAACGTCAGGCTTGCGGGGCTGGTGCTTACTAATCGTATGCTCCGGAAAGCTGATCTTGCCCGCAATTATGACTCCGCCGCCAATACTTATGACAGCGAATGGCTCTGCATTTTGAAACCGGTCACCGACCAATTGCTGGCAATCCTGCCGCAATTCCCGCCCGGAGAAATATATGATCTTGGCTGCGGCACCGGATACACAACCTTTACGCTTGCCAAACGTTTCCCCGGCTATCACATTAACGCGGTGGACATCTCATTCGGCATGCTTACCAAAGCCTCGCATAATTGCCCTTCCGCATTTCTACACCACGCCGACAGCCTGCAATTTTTATCCGGACAGGCAGCGGAGAGCGCCGGGGGAATCGTCGCCGCCTGGTCGCTCGGCGGATCACCGGATTTGCCGCTGGAAATTGCGGAATGCCGCAGAGTCCTGAAAAATAAAGGGACTTTCGCGTTTATCATCAGTCTGGCGGATTCCATGGCCCCGGTATTATATGCCTTTCAGAAATGCATGTACCACTATCCTAATAAAGTAACCAGGGCGTTATTACCGCAATATCCTAAAAACTGGAATGCGCTGGAAAGAATGCTGGAAAAGAACTCGTTTAAAACCGTCTGGATGGAAGAGGGTAGAATTGACATCAAGCCGAACGACCCGATGCGTCCGCTCGCCTGGCTGCTCAAGACCGGCATCCTTGCCGGGTTCGAAACTGTCCTGCCATTGCGCACCGACAAAGCGGTGGCGGAATATTTCGAACAGGAACTGCTCGCCTCCGAAATCCCGCTCCAGCATCATTTCATCGCCGCCATCACCCAGCCGGTTCCCGATATCAGGTGAAAAAACAGTATTACCATTGTTTTTTCTCAAAACAGATTTATTGTTTTCTCAATAACACAAGGGGGTGACAAAATGATCAAACGAATCGCTCATTTATGTATAATCAGCAAGGATCTTAAGGCAACCGAAAGCTTTTATACCAGTGCGCTGGGTCTGAAAAAGGCATTTTATTTTTTACGCAACGGCACAGTTACAGGATTCTATCTAGCGGTGGGTGATGACAGTTTTATTGAGGTATTTCTTACAGACCGGACGCCGGACGGGAAATCGTCCGCCATTCAGCATTTCTGTCTGGAAGTGGACTCCATTGATGAGATTTCAAAGCGTGTCAAAAAAGCCGGCTATGAGATCACGGATAAGCAGCTTGGCAGCGACAAAAGCTGGCAGGCCTGGATTACCGACCCCAACGGTGTGAGAATCGAACTGCACGAATACACCCCGGAAAGTTCCCAGTTGACCAGCGTCGACATCAACCATTAATCCCGGTAAAAGATACCGCAAGCGTCCGGTTTGAACTGCTCAAGCCGGATGTTTAGTGCCGAGCACAAGTCCATCAGAGTATCCAGGTAGATAAAATGAAACTTTTAAACTTTAAATATATCTTAAAAGTGTTCCCGCAGATACCATAAATAGTTTTTGCTGTTGCGTCCCAGATTGAAAGTCCTGGCGGATTGTTCCAGACGCTGAAAAATTGCGGTATATTCCGCTTCGCTGCACGGACGCAGCGCCATCGCCAGGGCTGCGGCCTGCCAGATCAGATCGTGCATCAGGCTGATCCTGCGCCCGTCGGGGCGGCGGCGCATGGCGGAGAAAATTTCCTCAAAA
>CAIJKT010000004.1 GCA_903821255.1 uncultured Lentisphaeria bacterium
GAGCATTCCCACCGTCGCCGGTTCGTCCTGCCCTTTGCGCACGCCACCGGCCTGCGAGTTTCCGAACTGGTGGATGCGAAAACCGGGCGGCTCTACACGATGCCGTTGCGTGACCGTCTTCGGCCCGCAGGAAAACGGCCAGGGCATCGACGAAATCGTGAAAACGCTGGATCAGCCGAAGCTCTTTAACTCATCCGGCACTACGCGTTATTTGTATTTCCCAAAATACCGCAATGCCAATGAACTCAAGGCGCTGATCACCAACGTCGGGGCCACCACCACCTACAACCCCGCGACCACCGGCGTTCCGTTCTATAATATGGATTCATCCTGGGAATTGCAGCAGGGCAGAGACGTTATCACCGTGGAGGAAAGTCTGAACGCGCTGTTCCTGGCGACTCCGGCATGGAGTAAGAAGGTTATCGACAGCATGCTGCAATATTATGACCAGCCGGTGCTTCAGGCGGAAATCAAATTTTCCATATATGAGATATATGCCGAAAACGACGGCAAGATCGGCGCCGACTTCCAGGACTGGAAAAACAATGACGGAGTGGATCTGCTTTCAGTGGGCGGGCGTTACCGCAGCAACTGGGCATCCACCTGGGCTGGCGGCATCGATCCGAACGGTTCGAACAAAACACAGTTCTTCAACTTCAATCCCAAATGGAATTCCAAGTACCTGGATTTCCTGGTTTCCAAAGGCAAGGCCAAAGTTAAAAATTCCGGCAGCGTGCTGGTAAGAAACAATGAGACGGCGGCAATATACGCTACCACCCGGGTATTTTTTGACCAGTATGTGCCCAACAGCGATAAAACTCTGGCGCAGTATGTCACCGCACCGGTAGGCAGCAAAGTCTACGGGACAAAACCTGCCGGTGCGCCGGTTCTTAACGACTACTATTTTAAAGCCGATAACAATGGAACACCTGTCACGTTTGCCGCACCATTGACAACGGCTACCAGCGTCAGCGCCGTTAAAATCACGGCGGGCGGAGTTACCAGATATCAGCTCGCGTCAATCGGCGCGGACTTTTTTTCCCCTTCCGACCTGGGGCTTCAAACCACTGCCGACAACTTTACGCTGTATAAAGTTGTCGGCGTATGGAATCCGGTTACAGGCGTGAATGATCCGACCTGGGTTGCCCAGCCGTGGATAGATGATATTCTGGTGGGTAAAGGTCCGACGATCAACACATTGCCCAGCAATACGTTCGGTTTCGTCATGACTATCCAGCCGCAAATCTGTCAGGACGCGACCAACCTCACGGTAAACATTGTCAACAGCAGTCTGATCGGCTGGAAATCCAACGGAGATCCCCGCATTGCCAATACTGATACAATCTCCACTGAAATTATGATTGGCAACAAGGGCAATCGTTTTGTCATCGGCGGCATCAACAAACAGACCGTCGTCCGCAGTGTTACCGGGATTCCCGTTCTGCGGGAACTGCCGGGACTGGGCTGGCTGTTTTCCACAGAATCCGAATCCACCAAGAAATCGCAACTGGTGGTTGCGGCCGTATGCAACATCAAGGCAACTGATGCCATTTTAACCGAAGCCGTCAGCGATTCCATCAAGAAAATCGAGAAAGGAACTGAAAATTCCGGCGAGAAAATCAAATGGGGCTATGACCAGTATCTGCTCGATAAAAAAATGTAAATTTAAGATTGACAAGTAACATCATCCGGCGGAACCGGTTGTGATTCCGCCGGATTTTTTCTGCCGCAAATCAATCTCATACTGGCAAAAGCGGGGTTGAAGCGGTATCTTGTACGGCTTGACATTGATTTTACAAAAACAAGTTACAATTTTAACATAGAAAAGGCATTATGAAAAAAGTTATTCTGGAAAAAGGTCGCGAGAAATCATTACAACGGCGTCATCCATGGGTATTTTCCGGCGCAATCAATCTCGTCGAAGGCAAACCTGTCCGCGGCGAAACCGTTGATATCGTCAGCGCCGGCAAAGACTGGCTGGCGCGCGGTTCCTATTCACCCGATTCACAGATTACGGTACGCGTCTGGACTTTTGAAAAAGATGAAAATATCGACAGAGATTTTTTCCGGCGTAAAATCGTGAAAGCGCTGGAATTCCGGCAAAAGCTTTCCGGCATCGGTACTGATTTCACTGCCTGCCGCCTCATTGCCGCCGAGGCCGACGGACTGCCGGGACTGATCGTTGACCGTTACGGCGATTATCTGGTCGTACAATTTCTCGCATCCGGCGTGGAAGGCCATAAAACGCTTATTGTTGAACTGCTGGCCGAGCTGACTGCCTGTAAAGGCATTTATGAGCGCTCCGATGTTGCCGTGCGCCTGAAAGAAGGACTTGCGGAAACCGCCGGACTGCTTTATGGCGAAGAACCGCCGGAAAAAATCGAAATCCGCGAACATGCCCTGAAATTTTATGTTGATGTCAGAAAAGGCCACAAGACCGGTTTCTATCTGGATCAGCGCGACAACCGCGATTATCTGTATAAACATGCTGCCGGCAAAACCGTGCTTAACTGTTTCTCCTATACCGGCGGCTTCGGCGTTGCCGCCGCCCTCGGCGGCTCGGCCATGGTGACCAATGTGGACACTTCCGCTCCGATGCTGGAACTGGGCTCCGAAAATATGCAGTTGAACGGCATTGACGAAAAATGTTATGAAAACATCGAAGCCGATGTCTTCTGCCTGTTGCGCAAATTCCGGGCGGAAGGCCGCAAATTCGATATTATCGTACTCGATCCCCCGAAGTTTGCGGATGCGAAGAACCACATGGACAAAGCCTGCCGCGGCTATAAGGACATCGCCATTCTGGGCTTTCAACTGCTGAATCCGGGCGGACAGCTCTATACGTTCTCATGCTCCGGTTTGATGGTGCCTGAGCTTTTCCTGAAGATCACGGCTGACGCCGCGCTGGATGCCGGAACCGATGCACATATTACCAGACGTTTCTCGCAGGCCCCTGACCATGCGGTATCGCTCCATTTTCCTGAAAGCCAATACTTGAAAGGCCTGCTGTTGAATATTTGAGCCATGCTATTGGGCCGGGTACTGGAGCTTCCAATGAAATATAAATGTCCGGGCAAAAAATCACGCAAGAAGCAGGACGCGATTATCACGGCGATCATTCGCCATATCGGCGACAGCGGTTTGAACCCCGGGCAGAAACTCATTTCCGAAAGACAGTTGGCCGTAATTTTTGAAGTGCAGCGTCTGACGGTGCGCAGGGCTGTCAAGAAACTCTGTGAGCAGGGTATACTTATACAGTTTCCGCAGCGCGGAACATTTGTGGCTGGAGAAAGGACGGATCAATCCATTTCCGCGCAACACGGGAAAAACAGTCAGGATGAACTGGTTTTCTGTGTTGACGACCTGCTGCCGGAGCAGGTGGCGGGCTGGCGTGTGTTTTTCGCGGCGCTTGAACGCGCCAATCCCGGTATTAAAATCGCCTGCAAATTCAATGTTCCCGCCATCACCATGCGTTCCGGCCAATGGGACCTGGCGCTGGTGTCTGTATTCAACTTGAACTCCATGCCGGAACTGCGCAACAACGGGCTGCCGGTCGCGTTGTTCGAGTCAGCTATTCCTGCCGGCAGTCTGAATCCCGCACTTGTGCGCGGGGTGCGGCAATTTTGCGCTTCAGCATCCGGCTGTTACGATGTTCTGCCGGTCGGCTTGATTGGCTGTTTGCGCGGCGTCAATATGGATATAGTCAAAACGCATCATCTGCCGGACCCGCCGCTTCGCTCTGATTGGCGGTCTTTGGCGGCATGGATCCGGCAATGCCGTAAGATTGCGCCGGGACTGATAATCAATCCCGTACTGCACTCCCTGCATAACCATCTGTTCCGGATAGATCGCCGGATTATAGGGCCGGAATGCGTAAATCTGGATTTTGAAGAAGTGAAAGCTTTTCTGGAATTTCTGCGTTCCGATGTCACCCGGCGTTTCGGGCTGGATTCGATTCAGGATTTTAAAAATTTCTTGAATGGCAGATCGCTTATATGCGAATTCTTTTCCCAATTCATGCCGGCCGCTTCCGCACGTCTCGGCGGGAATATTTTTTTAACCACAAACAGCATTTCTCCTGCCGGAGGAGTGCAGCTTTTGCCGCGGCTGCTGGCTTTCGGAAAACGCCGTAAGGATCAGGCCCCGCTGCTGGCTGCCGCCGGTTTCTTCATTTCAGAGCAGGGACAGCGGATATTGGCTGAACAGTGCTTGATGCTGCCGTTTTACGGCTCGACAGACGGGCTGTCCGTAATCCGCAAAAAATATCAACTTGATTATCCGGGAATGCGGGCGGAAGTGCACACTGCTGAATATTTTTATGAAAGCCGCTTTTTCAGCGGGGAAGTACAAGGCAGGGCGCTTAATCCGGTTTTCGGCCGCTTTTTTGACGGAGAAATGAGTATTGACGAGACCGTATCCTTGATTAAAAGTCGTACTGCAAAATTCAAATAATATGCTAGCAAGTATACCAGTTTAGATATTTGTTGACTTAGCTCGCCTTTGGCCTTATTATATTCTTTTAATATCGTCACAATGATTGATCTGAACAATATGGGAATATTTAGATGAATGACTTTAATGAATTGATGCAGTCGTGCCTGGGGAATTCAACGGCAGTTACCTTCAAGCCTTATGCGGTCGTGGATGGGAAAAGGATAAATCCTGACAGACATGCCGAAAAAGTTAATTTGAAAAAACGTCTGGCGCATCTGACGTTCGAATATGAAAATCTGTTTAAAGAAGATTTCTTCATTTCGCTGGATGACGGGGAAATGACTGCGGATCGCTCGATCCGCAATCTCAGCGGCAGGACACTGGAATTAACAGAGATCGGGCTTGAACTCGATGGAATAACTTTTGACGCTGACGCGGCGGAAGATTATTTCTATCATGTCGAAAATCCCCGGATTTACAGCCGGATGGGGATTAAAGTTGATTTGAAGCGGACACAGGAGATGGCGCAATCATCGGAGTTTGATACGCTTGCCGGCAATCGCTGGGCGGACCCCGGCGTGGTGTCAGACCGGATCGGGGCTTCGCCCTACCAGCCGTTCCCGGCAATTCTGCTCTCGAATTATCGCAGCCGCAGAGGTATTGTTCATGGCACGCTCAGCCAGCGGGTGTTTTTTCACAATTATCTGGTCGGGCATGACGCCGGGCGCATTCGGCTTAATATACTGTCTTCGTTTAAAGCCGTGTCCCATCTGAATTTTAAGGCAGGTGCGGTACTGAAAGATGCATGGTATCTGGGAACGGTTGACCGGGCGGATGATTTGCAGGCAATCTTCGCACGCTACTTAAACGTTCTGCGGGAAAAGCTTCCGCCGATGTACGGCTCAACCGGCATTAATCGGCATTCACTGGTATGGGGGTCGTGGAATGATGGCATTTTCCGCGACATCACGCAGGAAAAAATGCTTAAAACTGCTGAATTTCTGGCGGATAATTTTCCAACGGTGAAGTGGATACAGGTGGACGATGGTTATGCGGCCCTTGCCACGAACGAAACCAGCGCTCACGGGCTGGGGATGCCTTACGAAGGGGAGGCCGGAGTGGCAAAGGACAAATTTCCTGCCGGATTAAAAGACTTCACCGACAAGGTCAGGCAGACCGGCCTTAAACCGGCGGTCTGGATCGGCGGCGCACTGCCGGATGTCGTTCCGCTGGCTAAGGACCATCCGGAATGGTTCGTGGATTATTCCTACCGCACCCCCAACCGCCGGGTGCTGGATGTGAGCAAGCCGGAAGTCAGGGCGTATATGTGCCGGGCTCTGGACTATTTCCTGAATGAGTCCGGCTTCTGCGGTGTCAAACAGGATTTCTGGTCGTATGCGTTTGAGGACAGCCGTCCGCTGCTGGCGTATCAGGAGGGTTCCGGATATCAGTGGCGCGACTGGTGGCTGAAGGAAATCCGGAAACGGATACCCTCGGAAGGCTATCTCCAGACCGGCTGTGATATCGTCATGGCCAATCCGTTCCTGGGTGAATTCTTCACTAATTACCGTTACGGGATTGATATTGGCTCCGGCAACTGGGAGCATGTGAAAACCAATTTTCTGTGGGGTACTGCGTGTTTTGCCTTGCAGGTCGGCGATCTGATCGTGCCGAACAGTGATTCAGTCGGACTGTTTCCCGGCCTGACGGATACGGAGGCGATGCTGTGCATTAACTACTGCCTGATCTCCAGGTCAATGGTGGAGATTGCAGGCTGGCTGTACAATGAACATCAGGACAACCCGCGGTTCAAAATCCTTAAAAAGGCCGTCTGCTGTCCGAACAACGGCCAGAATGTTTATTTTTCCGGACATCATTACCGGGAGACAGATGATGCGCCGGCGGTGTGGTACCTGAAAAGTCCGCACTTCTCATTGCTGGAAGACAATCAGCGTTTACCGGTGCGGACTGTGGCGCTGTTCAACACACAGGACTGTCCGCAGACAATCAGGTTCAATTTTAGCGAACTTGGTCTGGCGGCAGGCCCGTACTTCCTGAGCGATGTATGGGACAATGACGCTGTTACTGTTGAACGGGACGGTTTCGCGGTGGAAATGCCGCCGCATTCCAGCCGTCTGTTCGCACTGAACCGGCATGACGCCGGATATCCGCAACTGCTGGACAGCAATATTCAAATCGTCCAGGCCGCCGGCGGCAAAGATGATTTAATACTGCAACTGGCCCATCGCGGAGATTTTGAATTCAGGCTGGACCGCAAACCGGTGTCGGCTGGATTTAATGATAATTCCATTGCGATAACCGCAACTGCCGCAGGTGACGGCTATATTGTTTCAGGCACACTGACGGAGTCAGGGGTCATGAAATTTAAATTCTGAAAAGCCTTTCAACGTTTTCGACTATATTGAGACCTGAAGGAAAATAAAACTTCAGGTTTTTTATATATGTCAGATAAAATCAAACAAAAACAATCTTCTGCTATTGACAAGTTGTAGATTTTCATATATAATCTATACGTAGATATACAACTGAGGGTTGGATCATGTTTGAAGATGTAAATATAAAGACAGTGGCCTTAAATCCAATATATCAGCAGATTGCTGATATATTGAAGAAGAATATTATTTCCGGCAAGCTGCCGACCGGAACAAAGCTGCCGCCGGAAGAATTGCTGGCTGTGAAATTCAATACCAGCAGAATGACATTGCGCAAAAGTCTGCGGATACTGGAACAGCAGAATCTCCTGGTGCAGCGTCATGGCCGTGGAACGTTTGTAACGTACAAAACGACTCCGAAGAAAAACCGTATAGCAGTAATCATCGGAAGAGATATACATAAAATATACGATCCATATGTATTCAGGATATTGTCCGGCCTGAATGTAGCTCTGCAGGCAAATACCGGCAGTGAATTGCTGTTGCTGGACATGGATAAAAATGAAACTATTCTCCAGAAATTTCACTCGAGCAATAGTGACGGCATGATTTGTCTCGATGATTCAGCACGTGTGAAGGAAGAACTATTCCAGCCGGAATTCGCCAATATCCCAATGGTTTTTATGAACTGGCGGAGCTTCCCGAAAGGCAAAAACCTGTTTGAATATGCTGCTCGCGTCATCAGCAGACCCGGAGCGGTCGAAACCGCGGTGGCGCATCTGTCCGGGCTAGGCCACCGGCGGGTGGCATATATTGCCGCATGTTCACTTTTTTCCGATTTGAATTTGAGAAATGAAGAATTCCGCAAAGTTCGTTCGAAATATGGCTTTGATACCGACGATAAGCTGTATCGTGAATACATTTCCGATCCCGGCATCCGCTGGTATGATCAGGCCAGGGAGATTGCGCGGGATCTGTGCCGGGACGGCAAGCGTCCGAGCGCGATTATCTGTCCCAATGCCTGCAACGCCTACGGAGCCTGGCAGGGGATCATGGACTGCGGGTTGCGGATTCCCGATGATATTTCGATTATCGGGTTTGACTGTGAAAGTTATTTCAATCCCAATTTGTCCACCATGAGCCAGCCGGTGATAGAAATGGCCGAAGCCGCCGCCGGATTGATCGTTAAAATGCTTGATAGCGGTAAATTGATGGAAAAAGAACTTACTTTTGACTTCCAATTGGAGGAAAGAGGCAGTTGCGCGCCTTTAAAATAAGTATAAATGACGATTATATAAATTTAAAAACAAGCAACCTGAAATATAAGGAGAAGAAAAATGAAACAGAAGAAGGTTTTTACGCTCATCGAACTCTTGGTAGTGATAGCTATCATAGCTATTCTTGCCAGCATGCTGCTGCCGGCGCTGAACAAAGCCAGAGGCAAAGCCCAGGCAATCAAGTGCGCTTCCAATCTTAAACAGCTCGGTTCGGCAATAATTGCCTATACGATGGATAACCTGGACTATTTCCCTTATAACGATCCGGGAGACAAACAATATTATATGAAATGCGCTCCATATTTTAAACTGGGGGCGAAAAGCTCTAATTTTGCTGGCGGCGCGGGTTTTGTGTCAAATAAAAATAGTATTTTGTATTGCCAAACTAACGTCAATGTGGATTGGGCTAACAACTATTACGGCAGCAACTACGCATTCAACGGCACATTGCTGGGCTACTCTGCCTGGGGCGGCGCTCCCAGTTATTGCCAGCGGATTAATATTCTGAAGAAGTCAACGCAGGATTGTATGCTGGTTGATGTTGTCGGCACAACCGTTTATGGTTATAATCTTAACCATCGTACCGGATTATTGGGAGGAGCAAATCTGATGCCGGCGTTTATCCACAGTCTGCAGGCCAACATGCTGTTTGCCGATGGCCATGTCAGTACGGTGAAAATTCCGATTACCGGACAATATCCGGACAATGTTATCGTTCATGACGGCAATTGGGGCAACAGCCCGGAAAAAATCTGGCAGTAAAAAACAATGTCACGGCATATTGATTGCCTAAGCATAATTTTTTAAAATATAAAAGAGGATAGTTTCGATGAATAAAGTTTTAACATGGTTGATGGCAATGCTGTTTGCGTCTGGTTACTGTTTCGCTGAAAATCTGCTTCCAAGCAATCTCGGGAGTTTTGAATCGGATGACAGTCTTGCGCAGGTGGAGTTCACGTGGAAACCGGCGGATAAGGAATTAAATGAATTGTGCCGGATCACGAAGAATGAAAGTTATTGCGGCAGTTCAGCGCTGGAACTGCACACGAAATGTCCGGAATATTACGGTGTTTTTGCACAGGCGAAGGGCGATGCGTTCAAGGCTGGAGAAACCTATACGGCATCGGCTTACGTCAAGGCGCCGGAACCGATGAATGTGCTAATTTATCTGATCACTTATGATGAGTTGTGGAAAACGAACAAAGGCGACAAGTTTTATTATATGAAAGCCGGTCCGGAATGGAAACAGATCAAAGTAACTTTCATCTTGCCGAAAGACTCTAAAATTCTGGGGGCGATAGTCCGTGCCGGCAGTGAAGAGACCTCGCCTAAGGTTTTCTATGTGGATGAATTGAAAATTGAGCCGGGCGCGAATGCTGAATCCGTTGTGTCGAATAGAATTGAGTCCCCGCAAGGGAAATAGAAATACTGTGTATGGTCGATGACAGCAGCATGCCGTGCGGCATACTGCTGTATGGCGGAAATATCGATTTTGTGTTCAGGAGCAAATGGTGAAACGTTTTCGATTTGCTCTTAGGACATATTGAGTCACTAATCCATTTATTTAAAAGGTAATATTGATGAACAAAATCACTTCACTGATTGTATTTTTGGTGTTTGCGTCCGGTTTCTGTTTCGCGGAAAATCTGCTGCCGGACAATCTCGGAAGTTTTGAATCGGAGGACAGTCTGGCGAAGACTGTATTCATGTGGAAACCGGCAAACATGGAATTGGGTGAATTGTGCCGGATCACGAAGAATGAAAGCTATTGCGGGCGTTCCGCGCTGGAACTGCACGCCAAATACCCGGAGTATTACGGTGTTTTTGCTCAGGCCAGGGGCGATGTGTTTAAGGCAGGGGAGACTTATACGGCGTCGGCTTATGTCAGAGCTCCGGAACCGGCGAATATCTTTATTTATTTGATTACTTATGACGAGTTATGGAAAACCAGCAAAGGCGACAAGTTTTATTATACAAAAGTCGGTCCGGAATGGAAGCAGATCAAAGTGACTTTAAAATTGCCTAAAGACGCTAAAATCCTGGGGACAATTGTCCGGATCGGCAGCGATGAGACCTCGCCGAGAACTTTCTATGTGGATGAATTGAAAATCGAACCGGGCGCGGATGCCACGGCCATCGAACCGGGCAGGATTGAGGCGGAAGAACAGTTGCAGGCGAAAGGAATAATCCCGTCTGTGCAGACTCCGGCGCTTGACGGCAGACTGGGCGATCCCGCCTGGAAAAATGCGCTGACCATAGACAAATTCTATCTGACCGACGGCAGCGGCAAGGCCGCGCCGCAGCGCACTGAAGTTAAAATGATGTATGATGACAAAAACATCTACTTCGGGTTCAAATGCGAAGAGAAGAATGCGGGAGCGATGAAGTGCGATTCCACTCCGGAAAAAACCTACTGGAGCGATGACCGGGTGGAGATTCATGCCAATCCGCTGGGTTATGCCGGCCAGTCAGCTTATTTTTCAGTTAATGCCGATGGTGTTTATACGACAAAGATGCCGCTGGGAGACCGGAATCTGAAGCCGGAGATAAAGACTGCCAAAAGCAATGGCTTCTGGACTGTGGAGGTCGCCATTCCGGCTGCGGCTTACGGTAAAGCAGGCTTGGCCGGACAGACCTGGTATTTCAGCATCGGCCGTTTTCACCGCACTTCTTTTAATGGTGCAAGCTGTATTGCTCCGATTAAAGGCGGATTCAGTACATTGCCGGAGGCGTTTCAGCCGTTTGTATTTTCTGATGACAGCAGCCGGAATCTGCCTCCGGTCATGACTTTGACTCAAGGCGACATGGCCGGCTATTCCAATAACACCGGCGGCAATGCGCTCGTCTTTCAATTGAATGACAAAGAACTGTTGGCACACGATTTGGAGCTTGCAGTGACTTCCGCCGTCAACGGTCAAGCCGTTGCCGGGCAGAAGCTGACGGCCCACCCGCCATTTAAAAATAACCGTGCGGTATTTTATTACAATACTGCCGGGAAGGAGAATGAAATACTGCATTTCACGCTGAAGTCGGAAGGGAAAACCGTTTTCTCCTCCGGCAATGATCTGAACATACTATGCCCGCCCTGCCGGGTGTTCAAGACTGCCAGCCCGCTGTTTCAGGAATTGGTGAAGAGCGGCCCGGTGGGAAAGCGCATATTTTTTAGCTGGCAGCATCCGGTAAGCGAGGAGAACTATTCGCTGGCGCTGAAATACGCCAAACCGTATTCTCAGGAACAACGGCTGCGCGAACTGAAAGATGCCGGTATCAGTGTTCTCTCCAGAGATGCAACCGACCTGTACAAATCATTGCCATCGGTATTGCCGGGAAACTATTATTGGGACCGGGAAAAATTGAATATGGCTGTTCTGTCGAAAAAGGTTGAAGCCGGTGAAGTTCTGCCGTTCACGGTTTACGCATATTACAATATTTCCGGAATTTCCCCTGCTGGCGAAAAGGGCGTAACTCTGGATAAAAACGGTTATTTCGGCTGGCCGCCGGACCCAATTAACCGGCAGACACATAAAGACGGGGTCAAAGCAGTATTGGACAAATACGGACCGAGTATCGGTATAATGTGGGCAGGCGACGAACAATTCTGGGTTAATCATGATCATGGATTAAAAATGAATTCGCCGCATAATCAGGCGAATAAAACCGGATTTCTGGAAAAAGCGAATCAGGAAGTCAAGGACAAATACGGTTTCGGCAAATTCGGTATTCCGTGGGGAATGGATTCAAAATCACCGGACTATCCGTATTGCAGGCGGGCCTATATTTCCTGGCTGCATGACAAGTTGCTGGCGATGAACAAGGATACTCGTGCCCTTGTCAAAGCAAAATTCCCTGACATGCCGGTAATGTCGGACGATGCTTATGGTGTTCCTTCGGTTGCCGGAGTCCAGTACTGGTATCAGTATGCTGACATCGGCACGTTTCAACTTGGCGAAGGCGGTGTTTCGGCGGAACGGCAGATCGAGCAGTATGCGTTCTCCACCAAAATGGTTAAAGACCTTTCCGGCGTTAAGAAGCTCTCCGTTTGTCCGCATGAAGCATTGGACGGTTATCCGTCCACGACTACTCTGGAGGAGGCCAGGGAGCTTTACAGTCAGGCGCTGCGCGGCGGCACGGACGGATTTCAATACTGGCCGGCATCATTTGGCGGACAGGACAAACCGCCGGTATATGCCGCCGCGGTCAGCGAAGGCTATCCGCTGTCCTGGCAGTACATGCTGGAAGTCACCAGACTGCTTAACACCATGCCGCCGCTGAAATTCCCGGAAAGCGCCGATACCGCGATTTTTGTTTCCGACGAAGCGCTGAAATGTGACAGCAGTTGTTTTGATCGTTTTTCAGTAGCATTTGCGCTGCTGGGCACTTCAGCACATGCCTGGTTTAAATTTATCAGCGATACCATGCTGGAACAGGACCGCGCGAAACTGAGCGATTATAAAATAATCTATATGCCTTATATTCAATATGTGAAGGAGGATACGATAAAGCGGCTGATTGAATATGTGGAAAACGGCGGCACGCTGATTTGCGGCGATCCGAAGGCCTTTGAGAACGATATTTCCTCCGCACCGCTGGCGCAGTACCGCGAAAAGCTTTTCGGAGTCAAAGCCATCGTTCCGGATAACTCTCCGGCCATAAGCTGCCGCATCGGCAGCCGCAAATTGCCGGTTGACGGCGACCGCTTCCGCCTGCAGCTTGACGGCAAAGCCAGAGTAATCGGCTCCTATGCCGACGGTGCCCCGGCAGTCGTCGAAAAACGGACAGGCAAAGGCAAAGCGCTCTATTTCGGCTTTGTGCCGTTCAGCCGCGTTGCTATTGGCAGCAGCGACTGGAAGGACTTTATGAAAGAATTGCATGTGGCGCAGGGCGGAACCGTCGGCTATGATATCTGGCGTTTCAAATTGCCGGAGCCCAAGGTGAAACCGGCGGCCACCCCGTCCGGAAAATGTCTTACCGGCAATTACGCTTACTGGAACCGGCATCGTCTGCTGGACGGTGTTATTTTTAATTTGAAGCTCGACGGCGCCTGCGAGATCAGCCGCGGCGGCAAAATTAAGTCTGCCGGCTTTAAAGACTCCAGGCTGACCGACCGCCGCAGTGTTTTCACCCGTATCAAAGAATATTCAGGCGGAACGCCTGATAAATTTGTCGAAACTTTTGACAGCGCCGGAGCCGACTCGATAATCATTGATCTGAAAGATAAATTTCCGCTTGACCGCCTGATCCTGTATTATGCCGGCAATCTGCCGGAAATGACTGTTTCAGTCAGCGACGATAAGCTGACATGGACGGTTGCCGGACAAATTCCGGCGGCAAAGACCGTTCCGCTTGAAGTCAGTGAAGTCAAATTCAATTTTACCGATGTGAACCGCCGGTATGTCAAACTGGATTTTACCATCAGCGCTCAGGAAAAACTGATTCTGGCGGAACTGGAACTGTGGAGCAAGTGATTAACAATGGTTGATATAGTGTTGTTGAAGTTCCAATTATATAATGAATGGAGGACAGTATGAAAAGAACAGTTTGCAATGTGATTATGTCAGCGCTGGCGTTCTTGCTTGCCGCAACATCAGCACTGGCGCTGCCGTCTTACAATGACGTTTTGCTGGTAATCAACGACAAAGCACCTTCGTCGGTGGAAATCGGAGCGTATTTTAAAAATGCCCGTCAGATTCCTGATATCAATGTTGTGCATGTCTCCATGACCGACCTGCAGGGAGCAGGCAACGAAGCCGGGCAGGCGACCAAAGATGAGAAAAAGGCCCTGGTCGACGCCATAAAAAGCCATATGGCAGCCAATAAACTGGCAGATAAAATAAACTACATTGTCCTAACGCGCGGTATTCCGATGTATGCAGCGAGCCCGGAATTCTCAGGTGCAAGCGCCACATACCATCTTACTGACGTCTATGTGCTGTTCAATTTGTCCGAGTCCGCGGCAAACTACAGCATCCCGGACATTTTCAGTAAGAATAAATACTTTTACTATTACAATCCTGATATTCTTAACAAGGAATTCTCTTCGAATAAATTCGGTTATTACATCGTGTCGCGCCTGGATGGCGCAGGGGTTAATAATATCAAGCAGATGATCGACGGCGCCGGCTCCCCGGCGTATGCATCGTACAAGAAAAACGGCGGGAAAGCCAAATTTCTTACGCTGCATCAACACATTTCGCCTATGGTGAAAAACGAATTGAAAAAGCGCAATATAGAACTGGTGCAAGTACCGGCGAATCCGACTACCAGGCAGTTGACCGCGACCATGGATACTGTTGGCAAAGACCTGATGTTCGCTTTTTTTAATAACGTTGTCAATTCCGGCTATGGCTATGAAGATTTGCCTGTAGACAACAATTTCTATGCTGACAACTATATGGTCGATCAGTATCCGTTCATTTATCGCGGCGCGACATTCATACCAGGTTCGTTTGCCACCTGTTTCCGGTCGCATCCGTCACGGCTGATGAACCGGGCCAACGGCGGTCTGCTGGCAATAAATGCTGACACCGCTGCAATCACTGACTACCAGAAATTTTATGACGGCAGCGACATGAAATTCCGGCATCAGACCTGCGTGGCTTATGATCCGGTCAATAATCAGATCTGGTGCGGTACCGGCGA
>CAIJKT010000005.1 GCA_903821255.1 uncultured Lentisphaeria bacterium
ATATTATACAAGTTTAAATGAGACTAAGAAATTTCATTTTTACACAATAGCGCAGTTTGCTAACTTCGCAAAACGTTGTACTTTTTAATTTGTCAAAAATTTTAATATAATTTAAGAAAATATAACTTTTTAAAGATATGGAGGCCATAAATGGCGGAACTGAACAGAAATTCGTATTTATCCAAAAATGTCGGGGACTTCCCGGCAGCGACGGTCATCGGCGGCAGAGAATACATCAAGGTGCAGGATCTGCGCTACGGCACCAACCCGCACCAGCCGGCTGCATATTACAAGCCGGCAGGCGCGGTCTGCCCCATCGGCGACATGCAGATATTGAAAGACGGCAAGAGCGGACTTTCCCAGACCAACCTGGAAGATATTTCCTACGCGTTGAACATAGTCAAGTTTTTCGACCGTCCAGCCTGCGCGGTGATGAAGCATGTCAATCCCAGCGGCGCCGCCGTGCAGTGCGACGGTGAGGATATCCGCAAAGTTTACCTCAAGGCCCGCGATGCGGACGCCCGCGCCGCCTTCGGCAGCGCAGTGGCCTTCAATACAGCAGTCGATGCCGCCACGGCGAAAGAAATCATGGGTTCCTTTGTGGAATGTGTAGTGGCTCCGGCTTACGAGTCCGGCGTACTCGATATTTTCAACGACGGCGAGACCTATAAACTGAACAAACATATCCGCATTATTCAGTGCGGCGACATTTTCCGGCTGCCGAAGTTCACAGGGCAGGGGGATGAGCAGTCAAACACGATCAAAGTCCTCGCCGACGGTTCGCTGATTATTGCCGCCCCGCTCACCACTTCGCTCAGGAGTGTGAACGATTTGAAATCCGCCGAAGCCGAAAATGCCAAAGCCGGCAAGCAGGTTTCCGCGCACAAAGCAACTCCCGCCCAGCTTGCCGATCTGCTGTTCGCCTGGTATGTGAATTTGAGCGTCAGGTCCAATGGCGTGGTGATTGCCCAGAATGGTCAAACCATTTCCGTCGGAACCGGAGAACAGGACAGGGTAGGGGCGGTGGAGCAGGCAATCGCCAAATACCGCCAGAAATACCAGGGCGAAAATTCCATTAAAAATTCAGTCATGTCCAGTGACGGGTTCTTTCCATTCGCGGACGCGGTCGAAGTCGCGGCGGAAGCCGGCATTACCGCAATTGTCTGTCCGGCAGGTTCGCTGCGTGATGCCGAAGTGATCAAGCGCGCCAATGAACTCGGCGTAGCACTCTATTACGCGCCGGAACGGATATTCTCGCACCATTAAAATTTTCCGGACGGCATTACAGCAGGCAGATAGGAGTTGATTATTACGAGGGCGGAGCAGGCGACATAGGTCAGGGTTCCGGCCATCAGACTGAATATCCCTGTGCTTACCAGGAACATCATTATCAGGCTCACCAGCAGCGAGAAGAATAGATTAATCCGTATTGCCAGAAATACGCGCTTGCTTATGCTGTAAGATTTGGACAGTTCCTCCAGCCCTTCCCCGGTCAGCGCAATATCGGCGGCGGCGATCGCGGCGTCAGCGCCAGTCCCCGCAATCGCAATCCCCACATCGGCCGCCGCCAGCACCGGGGCGTCATTGATGCCGTCGCCAATCATCGCGACATATTTTTCAGTCTTTTTGAGTTCATGAAGTTTTTGCAGTTTCATTTCCGGCATACATTCCGCAAAATAGCCATCAAGTTGCAGTAAACTTGCGATGCGTTCCGCAGCCGCGGAGTTGTCTCCGGTAATCATAATGATTTTATTCATTCCCAGCGAACGAAGTTTTCTGATCACTTCCGGCGCTTCCGCTCTTAATCTGTCGGTAAAAGTAAATGCGCCTAGAATTCTTATATCATCCGCCACCAGCGCGGTCACCAGACCTTGTTTTGCCGCATCCTGAATCCAGTCATTTATTTCAGGAGTAACCTCTCTTCCGTCATCCATCAGCCATCTGGCGCCAACTTTATATTCTTTGCCGTCAATCATTGCACAGGCTCCGCCGCCTTCAAGCTCGGTGTATTGCTGTACCTCCCCGAATTGAGTATTCCGCTGCAGCGCGTATTCACATACGGCCAGGGCGAGGGGATGAAAAGAGTTTCTTTCAACGGTCGCCGCGACAAATAGAATATCTTTCAATTCAGTATCGCCGAAAGTCTTCACTTCAGAAACAACCGGACTGGCATGGGTGAGGGTGCCTGTTTTATCAACCAGCAGAGTTGTTGTTTTGGCAAAATATTCCATAACACCGCCATCCTTGAACAGAATTCCATTGCGGGCGGCAATCCATAGTCCTGCATGAATAGCGGTTGGAGTACTGAGAATCAACGCACAAGGGCAGGCGACAAAAAGAATGGCAACGCTGCGCTCGACGGATTCAAATAATTCCATGTCCAAAATAGAAAATGAAACAAAAAACGCAACAATGGAGA
>CAIJKT010000006.1 GCA_903821255.1 uncultured Lentisphaeria bacterium
AAAGGGCTTGCTTTTGTCGGATGATCCTTATCCCATCCACCATCGAACCACATCTCCAGAATCTGACCATAATTGGTTAGAAGTTCGGTCAACTGGGCCTTCATGTAGGAGATATAGATTGAGTCGTTCTCGTATCCATGGAAGTTACGGTCCCATAGCGAATAATAAAGGCCGACCTGTAGCCCGGCTTTCCTGAACGCCTCAACATAAAGTGCCACCACATCTTGCCCGTATTTCGAATTTTTGACGGAATATTCACTGTGTCTGGTAGGCCAGAGACAGAAGCCGTCATGATGCTTGGCGGTAAGGACGGCATACTTCATTCCTGATTCGACCGCTATTTCCGCCCATTGATCAGGGTTTAGACGGTCCGGTGCAAAATCCTGTGCTGAAAATTTACCGTCTCCCCATCCCACTCCGCTGAAGGTGTTTACTCCAAAATGGATAAACATCCCATAGCCAAGTTCCATCCATCGTTTTTTTGCGTCATTTAAATCTGTGTGGTTCATAAAATATCTACACTTTCTTTTTAGCCTTATTGCAAAATAAGTTGCATTGGCTTGTTAATAACTTTTTTCGATCATGAATATTATTTTAATAGTCCGATTAACCTTTTTAAAAAAAATCTCAAAAACTGTTGTATATTAAAACATGAAAACAGCTTTGCGATTAAAAACTTACGTTGCCGTTCCAAGAACGCGGATACTTGCCGTAACAACAGTTGTCGCGATATCAAGCACATTGAACACAACTTCTATGCTTCCCTGCCTCCAACGTGATAATATATGTCAATATGACGAGATTTTATGCTTAGCTCATGGATATTTTCCTCGTCAATACCATTAGAAAACATGATTCTCTTATAACCGATTGGTCAACAGCCACAATCATCTCCTCTGAAAATTGCTGCAAAATAACTAAACAAATGAATGCCCGTATCCTGGTTTTGATCCATTTTATTTGCTGCTTTGTATCCGATTTAATTCAATATCCAGCCCATATGCTCGGATTCTGCTTGCGGAAGAGCTCAAGAACGGCGACATTGTCCTTGACGCTTTCCGGAGTGATGGTCAGCGCCGTGCCGTGTTGAATTGCATCTGCCAAGTTGTCGTAAAACTCCACGAAACCACGAGTCTTTGGATACGGCAGCAGTTCCTGCCGCCACGGAAGCAGGTCTCCGTTGTCGTATTGTCGATTGGCCGCCGGTCCTTCACACAAAGAGATTGACGGTGCCTCTTCCGGCACAAACCATTTCACTTCAATTCCATACTTGGAGGAGACCAGTCCCCCGCTTGTGCCAGCGACCATCCATTCTGGTTGAGGGGGAAAGGCCATACAATTAGATATCTCTGCATCAATAAAAATACCATTGGCGCAACGCATCACTATCTTGCAGTGGTCGTCAGCATCTCCTGGAGTGGCCGTGGTCTGTAAATCGGAGAATACTGCAGTGGCAGGGCTGCCGGCAAGCTGAAGACATTGGTCGACAGTATGTGAACCCCAGACGTTATGCTGTCCGCCTCCTTTGGCACGGCACATGATCCAATCGTTCCGACGGCTGAAAGAGGAACGATTACATTTTATTTCCACTATTCGGCCAAGCCTACCAGAGCGAATGACATCGTAAATGAGCAGAAAATCTTCTTTGAAACGGTAGGGATGATAGCATGTCAACACTAATGAATTACGTCGTGCAGCATCAATCATCGCATCAGCCTCCACAACTCCCTGGCACATCGGCTTGTCTACTGCAACGTGTAATCCTTTCTCTAGACAGGCAACACTTTCCGGCCCATGACCGCTGCTCGGCGTTGCAATTACAACGAGTTCTCCGCATGGTTCCATCAGAAAATCATGGAACGATGCATAACTGCGGCAGCCTATTTCGGATTCCGCCTCCCGGCGACGTTCAACCAATGGTTCGATCACCGCCACCACACGGTAGGCCGGATGATCTTTAAGTAACTGCCGCCAATGAATGTCCCAACCTGCTCTGCCGAGTCCGGCAATGACGGTTTGTATTTTATTATTGTCTTGTATACTCATGATTTCCTTAAGATTTGCCATAAAATTCTATAAACGGTTAACGCAGCGACTAAACAGACTGAAACATTCACTGATTCAGAGTTTCCAAACGGATACTTGTTGACAATACCCCTTTCTGTCCGTTTTTACGAAAAACAATAGTGGAAAGTTTGCGGCAGCCCAAATTGCGCGAAGGTATGATTTCAATTTTCGCGCTTTCCGACGGTATGATGATGATTCGTCCGTGTACCCCCTGGATTATGACTAGTCCAGCCGACTGTGTGACCGCAAGAGGAGTGTGCAAGAGGAATTCAACGGCCTCTCCCTTAATGATTTCATAATCGTCAATGATGGTAAGTTCGGATGGAGATGGAGAAACGAAAGAGCGCCGCCAGTATTTATAATACTCTGGCCAGAGCACCCCTGGATTGACCGATGCATTGAAGGACGTGGCATCCCCGTTGGCTTCTGGAACGACTGCTACTGGCGCCGGATTTTTTGCTGACGCACGGATACCGTTCGTAGTCACAGGCACCAGCATATTATGGTTTTGTGCGTATTGCATGGTCTGGCACATGCTATCGGAATAGCTCACGCCGCCGGGATCGGCCGCGAACGTTTCGCCAGCAAATTCTAGCACAAAACTACCACGATCCTCGTGGCTGTGGGAGGCATTGGCAGGACCGCCGATAACTAAGAGCTTGCTCCAAATGTTTTCTACCTTACGTGAGGAGGAGGCCATGCCGGTTTCCGGCAGCCGGACAAAAGGTACGTAAAAATTTGTATCCAATCCTGTTATGTCAGCGACTGGCAAAGCCCAGAGTGGCATATTACTCCGTGCTTCCCTAGTCATGACTGCGAGCATGCGCGCAGCAGTACCGCCTGGTCTAATCTTGGCCATTACGCTAAGTACAGATGGATTAACCGCCACAAATGGACCGCCCTGAGCATCGGATACGAGTATGAGGGCGGCAGGTTTTTCCGTACTGCGCATGACCTCTAGGTAATCATCAGTTTTCAACAGTAACGGAGGTAGCAGATCACACAACTGCTTACCACGGGCGTTGCCATAGATAGCGAGAGCTGGCAATGCGTTGTTAAGGGTGTATGCCATGTACCCCGTTCCTTCAGAGAAGCCGCCATCATGAATGAGTATTTTTGTCAGACTCTCGTTAAGTTCGTTAAAGGCCAAATCGGTGTAGGGCTGTATGTGTCTCCATTCTGACTGTTTTTCAAGGAGGGAATAAACTGCTAGCCGGCCCATGGAAAAGACGGCAAGCTGGTTGCAATCGAAAATATAAGGGTGCCTCCAAACTACATAATTGATGTTGCCAAGTCCATCTTCAGCCAAACGTCTCAGGATCAAATCCCTTCCCGCTGGACTAAGCCAGCCTCCTGCCAGATCAAATGCCACTGCCATAGCGAAACAGGTCTTCGCCTGGGCGAAAGAACGCTGCTCCCAGGAACTGTCAGGAAATTTCGTTATGAAATCAACATCCCAATGCGGGATTAAGGCAATCTGAACCGCCGCCTTCGCCACCTCTCGCAGTGACGGTACGTCATTGGCAATCGCAGCCTCCTGTGCCGCTTCGAGTAGTCCCATACTCTTACCTTCCTTGGTGTTGAAAGTACCCCCAACCCGGTCATGTCGCTGATTTTCCATGCGACCGAAAAGATTTTGATTGGCCACGCCGAGATGCGGTGCCAGCGCCACCGCGGAACGTAACCCCAGAGCAGGAGTTTTAGAGGCAGTAGCATCCTGTTTCGCTTTTTGGAATGCCGCAGCAGGACAAAGAATGTTGCAGAGAGGCGTAGCATCCTCGAACTCCGGCTCCTGGCGGAGAAACACGTCCAGCGGCTGTGCTGAGATCATCCGCCATTTTTCCTGTTCTGCTGCCATTTCCAACGGATTGCGGACTCCAATCCATAGCAGGTTGCCAGAGACGGGCCCCGGCGTAGCAGCGCCGATGGAGATTTCAAGTTGCTGCAAATGTGTGGAACCGCTGGGCAACTGTAGTATGTGCTGAGTGGTGTAACCTACTTCGCAGATAAAATTCTGAGACGCCTTGCCCGCATCGGTTTTGGCGCTCATGGTGATTTTTGTTCCTTTGGGAAAGCCGGCACTGAAGACGAGTTGCGAATAAGATCCGAGCGTCACTCCCGATCCGGTGTAAATTCGCTGCAGAACCGGCCCGTCCCCGACAGCCGCCGCCGTCCAGGCGAGCGTGACCATGCACCATACTTCCTCAGCCTTTACCGCGGTCTTATCTTTGGAAACAATCCACTGGGACCAGGCATCCAGATTTCTGTCCCAGAACGGCTCGATGACTGCGTCGCCCATTGTCACCGGCGTCACCCGCGTCGCATCATGAAGCTTATAAGATTCGGTGACTACAACTTCTTTCAACTGAACTTGGCTCAATGTTAATGTAACAGGATCTTTCGGCTTGCCGCCGTGCATGGAGTAGAACACCATCTCAGTGATAGCATCCCACCCGGCGGGCTGGCGTGATTTCTGAAAAAATTTCAGCGGCATGCTGAATTTTTTATGGCCTTCCCAGTCAACTGGAAATTTGACATAGTAATAGTCGCCCTTGCCGTTGGCACCGGGCGATATTACCGCCAGTAACATAATGGTGCCGGGGGCCACCTGAGATGCGTGCAGGTTGAACTTGAGCGTTGCGCCATCCGTCCATTTACACCCTGAAAGATCAAGCCGAACTGCACAGCCATTGCCATTGTTATAGGCGTCCCACGTCCATCCCTTACTATTTTCCTCCACCAGTGATGGATCCGTGGCGGGCGTTGCCCCCTGCCAAGTTCTGGCGGCCAGGGTTACTGCGTCCGAGGCAGCATCAACGCTTTTCGCTTGTCCATAAGCGGGTTCAAAGCATATCACGACTCCAACTATCAACAAAAAAATAAAGTAATGAATTTTACCATCTCCTTTTCGGAAATTTCCAGTTCACTTTTAATAAACTGTCAATTTGATTTTTAATTTAAATCAGTTGGGGTTTCATTCCCCGACCCTCTGAGTCGCTTAAATTACCATCCCGGTTGTACCGGGTCGGGGTCCAGCAACGAAAGTGCTGGTCGTCCGCAGGACGAAATCCCGATACCTCGCGGGCTCTGCCCCGAGGTAGTTCATTTAATACCAGTCAAATAGATTTTCGGCCATAGCCAAGTGGTTGACGGATTGCTTCTCCCAGGCCACGGACACTGGGCCGAACGACCTATTTCTTCGAAATTTAAGGTCATTTCCTTAAGTTATAGGTTATAGTTTTATTCGTTTAATAACGACTTTGAGATGTGCTTGTAGGAATATTGTAATAATTTTTGACAATGCACCAGTTCTGAAAGCCAAGAATCGGAATACTATAGGTTCCAGATATGTACAGGAAGGCCGCTTGCGGGTTAAGTGATGTCGCATGGCCGTCCAGAAACGAGAAATTGGCCTGGCTGGCTTCACCACCGATGCAAACATCCTTATTATTAAACAGTAGCCCAGCGTCCTTTTTTCCATGACGGAATCGTGGCAATTTTGGATACGACGAGG
>CAIJKT010000007.1 GCA_903821255.1 uncultured Lentisphaeria bacterium
AATGGTACCCCGGGCAGGAATCGAACCTGCGACCACCTGATTAGAAGTCAGATGCTCTATCCTCTGAGCTACCGGGGCGTGTAAACCTGTAAATATGCCATGTTTTGGTAAAAAATCAATCAATGGTTTTATTTTAGGATGGAAAAAAAGGATGGACGTGATATTTTCCAGTAAACAAACGTGGAGCAGGATAATGAATATTGTAGTGCTGGATGGTTATACTTCCAACCCCGGTGATATCGCCTGGACCGAGCTTGAATCCATTGCCCCGTGCCGTATTTATGACAGTACCGACCAGGAGGATGTGGTTGAACGCTGCCGCAATGCGGAAATTGTCCTGACTAACAAAACGATGCTGAACGCGCCAACACTGGCGCGCCTGCCGGAGTTGCGTTATATCGGCGTGCTGGCCACCGGGTACAATGTGGTGAATGTGCCAGCCGCCGCCGCCAGGGGAATCATCGTTGCCAATGTTCCGGCGTACAGCACCGGTTCCGTGGCGCAGATGGTCTTTGCCCATATCCTGAATCTGTCCAATAATGTGGCCGGACATGCCGCCAGTGTCCGGGCCGGGGAATGGGAGAACTGCAAACATTTCTGTTACTGGAAAACGCCGCTGCTGGAATTGCATGAATTGACTTTGGGCATTCTGGGGACCGGCAGAATCGGCGAGGCAGTGGCGGAAATCGGGCGGGCGTTCGGCATGAAAATTATTGCATTCTCGCGCACTCCGAAAGCTGCCGGAGACGGCTTTGAATACGTTGATATGGCGGAACTTTTTCGCCGGAGCGATTTTCTTACGCTGCATTGTCCGCTCACGCCGGAGACCGCCGGGATCGTCAATCAGGAACATCTGGCGCTGATGAAGCCGACAGCCTTTCTGATTAACACCGCAAGGGGAGGACTGGTGGACGAGGCGGCGCTGGCTGCCGCGTTAAACGCAGGAAAGCTCGGCGGGGCGGGTCTGGATGTGCTAAGCGCCGAGCCGCCCGAATCTGACAATCCGCTGCTCAACGCGATGAATTGTCATATTACTCCGCATATAGCCTGGGCCTCAAAAGCCGCCAGACAGCGGCTGTTAAGTATTGCCGCTGCCAATGTCCGCGCCTTCCTGAATGGTGCCCCGGTCAATGTCGTAAGCTGATTTGAACTTATTGTTCCCGTTTCAGTTGATAAATTTACTATATTCTTCCCGGGGTACGACCCGAATGGCACTAAGTTAAGTTCTAGTTTAAGAAATATCATTGACGCTTTTATTTAAATATCTTACGCTTTAACTTTATAAAATAAGATAGAATTTACATGCGGCAGACTAAGTTTTTATGCTTTGAAAATATAAAATTAGTTAAATAAAGTGGACAGCCCCCAATACAAAAAGACTGAAGGCCCACTCGACAACGTAGTAGGCCTCCCCTGCGCTAAACTAAAAACAGCCCTAACAGCCTGCGGCCTTTACACACATAATAAAGAGGAATATTGCAAGCGACAAAGCTCCGTTCGCACGATTTCGCCCTCTTATTTTTCGTTCTGATTTTTGTTGAAAGGTAAATATTGCTCGTAACTGCAA
>CAIJKT010000008.1 GCA_903821255.1 uncultured Lentisphaeria bacterium
AGAGTTTTTTTTGCCGGTGGCATTGTGTGCTTCTGTGTTGCGCGGATGTAATTTAGCCGTTACATCCATAGCATACCTCTCTAAAGGCACAGAAGCATGCAATGCCTCCGCCGGCAATTTAATCCCCGTTCCCAAAGCTCCCTCTGCTTTTTTCAGGGCCTTGATAAATTTTTCATAAGTCAAATAAATGATCTATAATTTTAATATATTGGAGACGAAATGAATTACAGGATTGAAATTTCTCCATTGCGGAAATGGCGTGATTCCCGCGGTGAAGGGGTGAAGAAACAGATCAGCGATTTTCTGAAACTGAAAACTGAGGAAGTGCGCACCCGGGATGTTTATACCATTTGCGCTGACATTACCGAACAGGAGGCCGTCAGGGCGGCCGCGGATTTATCCAACCCGGTTCTGCAGCGCGGGGTTGTCGGCGAAAGCCGGCTGGCGGAAAATGAATTGTGCGACTGGCTGATTTCCGTCGGGTTCAAGCCCGGCGTCACTGACAACGTCGGCAGATCGGCGCATCAGGCCATCGGCGACATTGTCGGACGCAAACTGCGCGACGATGAATATGTTTTCAGTTCGGTTGAATATATGCTTTACGGTAAAACACTTGCCAGGCACGATGCGGAACATATCGCCAAAGACTTGCTGGCTAACGAATTGATCGAGTCGGTCAGCGTTTTTTCCGGCCGAGACCTCGTCAAAGGAATTCCGCCGAATCTGCCGTTTGTGACCTCGTCGGAGGGCGGATGCGTCAGGGAATACAATCTGGAAGTCGGCGATGCCGAACTCATGGATATCAGCCGTAAAGGCATTCTGGCGCTTTCGCTCGACGAAATGAAGGTTATCCAGCAGTATTTCCGCGATGCCTCAGGTCGCGAAAAATACGGGTTGAAAAAGAATCCGACCGATGTTGAGCTTGAAGTGCTGGCGCAGACCTGGTCCGAACATTGCAAGCACAAGATATTTGACGCCGAGATCAACTACGAAGACCTCGAATCCGGCAAGACTGAAAAGATCGTTTCCTGCTACAAGACTTTCATCAAGAAAAGCACTCACGAGATCGGCGAACAGGTCAACTGGCTGGTTTCGGTGTTCCACGATAATGCCGGGGTTATTGCTTTCAATGACCGGCTGGACCTGGTTTACAAGGTTGAAACCCATAACACTCCTTCTGCGCTTGATCCTTACGGCGGCGCGATGACCGGTATCGTCGGCGTCAACCGCGACCCGATGGGAACCGGGCAGGGAGCCGAACTGCTGATTAACGTCTGGGGCTATTGCCTCGGTTCGCCGTTCAGCGCGGACAAGGATGTGCCGGAAGGCCTGCTGCATCCCCGCCGTCTGCGCGACGGTATCCACAAAGGGGTTATTGACGGCGGCAACCAGAGCGGGATTCCCTACGGTCTGGGCTGGGAATACTTTGAAGACCGCTACCTCGGCAAACCGCTGGTTTACTGCGGCACTGTCGGTACACTGCCGAAGAAGATCGGCAGCGTCAAAGGTTTTGAAAAATCCATCAAGTCCGGCGATTTGATTGTCATGGCCGGCGGCAGAATCGGCAAAGACGGGATTCACGGCGCGACCTTCTCCAGTGAGGAACTGCATAAGGACAGCCCGACCCAGGCCGTGCAGATCGGCGACCCGATCACTCAGAAGAAAATGAGCGACTTTATTTATGAAGCCAGAAACCGCGGACTCTACCGTTTCATCACGGACAACGGCGCTGGCGGACTGTCTTCCAGTATCGGCGAAATGGCCGGTATCTGCGGCGGCTGCCGCATGGATCTGAAAAAAGCCCCGTTGAAATATGCCGGTCTTGATCCATGGGAAATCCTGGTTTCCGAAGCTCAGGAACGCATGAGTTTTGCAGTTCAGCCGGAAAATATTGAAGAATTCAAATATCTGGCAAAAGAGCGCGACGTCGAAGTCACCGTGCTCGGCGAATTTACCGGCGACGGCAAATTCCACATGCTTTACGGCGATAAGACCGTTGCGCTGCTGGATATTGCGTTTATGCACGACGGGCTGCCCCGGATGAAGCTGAACGCCAAATGGCGCAAACCGGTGCTGCAAGACCCCGATTACAGCCGCAGCGACCTGAAAAACGATGTGCTGCAGATGCTTGGCAGACTCAATATCTGTTCAGATGAATACAAGGCCAGGCAGTATGACCACGAGGTAAAAGGCCTGAGCGTGATTAAGCCGTTTGTCGGCAAATGCCGCGACGTCCAGACGGACGCCACGGTAACGATGATTGAACAGCTCAGCCGCGAAGGCGTGATCCTGTCCGCCGGCATCCTGCCGCGCTACAGTGACATTGATACCTATCACATGATGGCTTCGATCATAGATCTGGCGATCCGCAAAGTGATTGCGGTGGGCGGCAAGCTCGGGCATATCGCCGGGCTGGACAACTTCTGCTGGCCGGATCCGGTCCAGAGCGAAAAGACTCCCGACGGCGAATACAAGCTGGCGCAGCTCGTCCGCGCCAACCAGGCGCTCTACGATTACACCAAAGCCTTCCAGGTGCCGTGCATATCCGGCAAGGACAGCATGAAGAATGACAGCACCCGCGGCGGCAAGAAGATTTCGATCCCCCCGACCGTGCTGTTCAGCACCATTGCGAAAATGGATGACATTAGCAAGGCGGTTACGCTCGACGCCAAATGCGCCGGCGATTATGTCTATGTGATCGGCAACACCGCAGCCGAGCTTGGCGGCAGCGAGTATTTCGCGATGCTGAATTCCACCGGCTGCAACGTGCCGAAAGTGGATGCCGCTTATGCCATTAAAATCTACAATGCGGTTGCCGCCGTCACCGGCGCGGAACTGGCCAACTCGCTGCATACTCCGGCCCTCGGCGGCCTGGCAGTCGGATTTGCCAAAGTCGCCATGGGCGGACGCCTGGGGTTGAAAATAGATATGTCCAGGATTCCGGGAACCGTTAAATGCAACGCCCATGAACTGCTGTTCTCCGAATCCAACAGCCGTTTTATCATGACCGTTTCTCCGAAAAATGCCGCAGAAGCGGAATCGCTGCTGGACGGCGTGCCTTTTGCGAAAATCGGCGAGGTAATTGACGCACAAAAGCTTGAAATCAAAACATCTGATGGTAGTGTAATATTGTTGGAGATTTGCGATCTGCTGGGGAAGTACAAAGGAACGCTTGACGGTATCTAAACAACGACAGGATAATTCCGGTCATGGAAAAGATTCCCAAAATCACTGCTGGAAAAGTTGTTAAAAAGAAGCAGGGTGACAACCCGATGACGACCTCACAGGTCTACATGCGGAATATCATCGATTTTTCATTATTATCCCCGGACGAGGAAACAAAACTGGCCGGGGAAATCAAGTCTGACAATCCCCAGATTCATGATGCGGCGAAGACCAAACTGGTCAAAGCCAATTTGCGTCTGGTGGTCAAAATCGCCAACGAGTTCATGAATCGCGGCCTGGCCAAGCACGACCTTATCTCTGAAGGCAATATCGGTCTGATGACCGCCGCCGAGAAATTTGACCCCTCCAAAGGCGCGAAGTTCAGCACTTACAGCACCTGGTGGATCAAGCAGGCGATGCGCCGGGCGATAGCCGAGCAGAGCCGCACCATCCGCATACCGGTCCAGTCCGTCGAGAAGATCAACCGGATCAAACGCGCCCAGAAGGAACTGGCCAAGACGCTCGGGCGTCCGGCAACCGACCAGGAACTGGCGGATGCACTTGATCTCAGCCGGCGGACTATTGCCGAATTGCGCCATACCAATCTGTCAACGTCTTCATTGAACGAGCCGATACAGGAAGGCGAAGACGGCGAAATCCAGGACTTTATCCCCGACAAGCAGGAGCATGCCCCGGACCGGCTGCTTGGCGATTCGGAAGTAATGGAGCAACTGCATCAACTGGTGGAGCAGCTTTGCGACCGCGAACGGGAAGTGCTGCAAATGCGCTTCGGGCTTGACGGCCGCAAGGTCATGACGCTGGAAGAAGTCGGCGAAGCGGTAGGCTGCACCCGCGAACGCGTCCGGCAGATTCAGAACAAGGCCATTAAGAAACTCCAGTATCTGCATACAGACGCCCCTCCGCAGAACCTTAAGAAACTGAGCGAAGATGACACCGAAGAATAACCTCGGAAAGTTTCAATCCAGATGACAATTTATCCTGCTGACAGTGTGATTCTGGCGCCGCTTTCCGGGTATACCGATCTGCCGTACCGCCATGCCGCCCGCCGCCACGGCTGCCGTCTGGCTTTTGCCGAAATGGTTGACGCCGGTTCGCTGGCTTTCGGCAACAAACGCACCAGAACTTACCTTGACCGCGGTTCCGACGAAGGCTGGCTGGGCATCCAGTTGGTCGGCTGCGAGGCCGAACATATCTCCGAGTCTGCCAGAATTATTAATGACTACAATTTCAATGTGGTTGACTTCAATTTGGGCTGTCCAGCGCCGAAAGTTGTCAAGAAAGGGGCCGGGGCGCTGCTGGGCGCCAATATTGACAAGGCGGTAAAACTGTTCAGCATCATCGCCGGTATTTCCCGTTTCCCGGTAAGCGCCAAAATCCGCATTCTTGATGAACTTGATCCCGCTTCCACCATTGAAATCGTAAAGAAACTAGAGTCGGCCGGAGCTTCGGCGGTGACGATTCACGGACGGATAAAAGAGTCTTTCTATTCCGGTCAGGTATTCTATGAAGTGATAGCCGCCGCCAGGCAGGCCGTTAAAATCCAGGTCATCGCCAACGGCGGCATCATGGATTTGAGCGGCTATGACGCGATCAAGAAAGCCACCGGCTGCGATTGCGTCATGGTGGCGCGCGGCGCGATGGGCAACCCCTGGATCTTTGAGGAAATCGCCATGCGCGAACAGTACCAGCCGCCGACCATTGAGCAGCTTTGCGGGGAGATCGAGCTGCATGTGCTTGAAACCATCGATTATTACGGCGAAGAACTGGCGTTGAAGGTCTCCCGCAAACTTATCCTTGACTACCTGCGCGGACGCGGGTTCCCCGGCGGACTGAAAGCCGAAGTATCCTTTCTGCACAAGAAAGAGGATTTCTACAACTTTCTGGATAAAATCAGAGAAGAACACACCGAAAGATACTGGCACTGGCTGGAGAAATTCCCCCAGGCCGAACGCCGCCTGCGCCGGTAAACCCGTAAGAATTTTGAAACGGTAGCGGGGCCTATTGCTTCACTTCAGCCAGAATGAACTCGCGGCTGCCGTATTTGCGGCGTCTCAGATTCCAGCCGGGAGCTTGCAGGAACGAACCGTCCGGATCGCCGAAATCAGGCATTTCCCAGACCAGCAGCGCGCCATTAACCCACTGAATGAATTGCTGATCGGCGGTGAGACTGCGGAAGAACTGTCCGGATTCACCATAGGGCGGATCGGCAAAAATCATGTCCGGATTTCTCGCCATGCCGCTATAGCGGCCACAGACGGAGGCATCGGCCTTGATGACCAGAAATTCAGTTTCAACGCCGGTGCGCTTGACTCTATTGATATTCTCCTCGATAATCCGGGCATTCGCGACATTCACCTCGATAAAATATACTTTCGCCGCGCCCCTGCTGGCGGCCTCCAGCCCCAGTGCGCCGGAACCGGCAAACAGGTCGACAATGACTTTGTCCTGGAATACCGCCAGGCTGTCGAACATGGCTTTCCGGGAGCGCGCGGAAGTCGGCCGTACCGATTCCCCCTGCGGAACATTCAGCGCTAAATTGCGGGCTTTGCCCGAGATGATTTGCATTTTTCTATTCTTCTAAATTAGGGTTTCAGAACAGACCGGTCAAAATGAACCGGTCAAAACGTAAATTGCCAGTACTACGTCACAATGCAAATATATTCCAGTATTTTAGTGAAGTTTTTCAAAAATGCCCGGTGTCGCGCCGGAGGTTTCGCCACATCCTTTAACCTATATTCCGCGGTCGGACAATGCATTTTTGTTAAGCCCCCTCATTGTGGACAATCTGGACACATTGGGAAGTTCTAAAAAAATATTAGCAAAGATTTTCAACACTCCCGCGCTTCCCCGCTCATTCCGGAGACTTTGGAGAGGCATTGAGCATAACTGCTTTAAAATTTTCAAACAACTTTTCGACAACTGGTTAAGATTGTCGTTAACTGATAGCGCAGTTGCGAGAACATTCTGGACAACCGCCATTGTCCATTACGGACACCCGACTCCGAGTAATTGGATAGCCGTTGAGCACAACGTGGTATAGTGCTCTCGCCGTCCGCCCCCCGTACGGCCTTTTGGACAGCCATTCCGATACTTTGGATACCTGTTGAGCACAATGTTTTTCAATGTTAGCAAACATTTTGGACAATCTGGACACTCCTGTGCAGAACATTTCC
>CAIJKT010000009.1 GCA_903821255.1 uncultured Lentisphaeria bacterium
TCTTCAACTTCTACGCTATAGTTAAAATTGCATTCTATTTTCACAAGAGTTCGTCCTTTTTAAGTTATTAAGCAATCTTAAAATGAACTCTTGTGATTTTTTATCCAGCAGAATTACTTCTTAGGTCTCCATTTTGTGACGCGACTATTTAATTATCAGGTCGCTATGACCTGTGGATAGTTTGCTGTTCTGTCAAAAACTCTTCACAAGAGGGGTTATTACGTGACAAGCGGCTGATAACCCATAAAAACGAACTCTTCGTCTTCATTAAATACCCGGCTATCGTGTTGCACCAGAGACACTTTACGGGTGAAGTCCTCCTCTCGATGTCCAGAACTGGGATTGAGATGGTGTCGGTATTGCTGTTGTCTATATCCTCTTCCATAAAACCTCCTATGACTGCATCGTCGTCACGCGCTTTTCTTAATATATGAAAAAACTATATTTGTTCCAACATAATAGCGAGAGTACCGCCAGCGAGCAAAATACCGTCCAAGGAAATGTCTGATGCAGATTCCACCGAGGAAAGCACATTATGTTTTTTCAGCCGCCAACCGGTAGGCAGAAACAGATTCCCAGAACATCCGTCCGGTACTCGCAACTCCAGGCGCATGGTCTCATTGCTGCGCTTCCAGGAAGAACTGACCAGACCATGCGGCGTCTCTATTTCCCCGCTGGCAAACTGCAAGCCTTCCGGAAACTGCGGTACAAAACGGATCTGCCGAAAACCTGGCTGCTCCGCAGTAGGGCGTATGCCTGCCAAGCATTTCATCATCCATGCCGATATGCTTGCCATCCACGGATGATCATGCGAGTTCATACCGCTACCGGTCTTAAGAGACCAATGTTCCCAGAGCGTGGTAGCCTGATGGTCACGCATGAAGCCATAACCGGGGCAGTCGGTTGCCGAGATCACGGCCAGCGCCAGATCAGCTCGGTCTCCCTCGCAAAGCGTCTCAAGTAAATATTTGGTGCCCAGAACACCGGTACTCAAATGTCTCTGCCGTAATTCGATGTTCGCCACCAGTTTTGCGAAAACCGCAACGCGCAAATCTTCCGGAACCACTCCCAGATACAAGGCAAAAGCATTGGCAAACTGACTACTGCAAGACTTGTCTTTGTTTTTCGGATTGTCATTCGAATCCAAGATCAGTTTGGTTTGGGAAAAATGTTGCGCATTCCCATATTGGCCGGTTGCCGGATTGAAAAAACTCTGTTGAAATACGCACATAGTTTCCCGTTCCAAATTTTCCCAGCGTTTAGCCTCGACAGGTTTCCCGAGAATCCGGGCTGTCCGTGCCGTAATCCGGGCGCTCAGCAGTAAAAATCCGGTATGCGTCAGCTGATGCGGTGTCTCCTCGGTCGCCAACCAGTCTCCGCCAAAAATTGAATTGTCAACTAAATGCGTCGGATACGACAAATCGAGAAATTCCATATAACGGTGCATGCTCTCCCAGTGCTGTTCCAATACCCGCCGATCTCCGCTATGGAGGTACACATCCCATGGTATCAGAATAGTGGCGCAACCCCACGCTACATCCCCCCCCATCCGTGCCAGCGTATGCGGCGTGGTGTCGCCCACAGCCCCATCCTCCCGCTGGTCGTCACGCATGTCCTGAAACCATTTGACATAGGTGGATGCGGCATCAAAATTATATAACATCGCCTCACATACGATATGCGCATCCGCCATCCAGCCCTGCCGTTCATCACGCTGACAGCAGTCCGTCGGCACACTGTGCAGGTTGTTGAGCAGCGTCCACCGGCTTGCCTGTTGCGCCCAGTTGAGAACATCATTGGAGCATTCGAACTGTCCGATGGATGGAACATCGGTATGCACTACGCGTCCTTCAATCATATTGAGATCAGGATGCCCGTCATAGCCGGTCATTTCAATGAAACGAAAACCGTGATAGGTGAAATGAGGCTCCCATACCTCTTCCGTTGTTCCGCCTTTGCAAATATAGCGGTCAGTTGCCCGGGCCGTGCGATTGTTTGCCGTATTGATCATACCGTCAACAACCTGTAAGCGACCTTCCTGCCGCGCCTTCGTCTGCTCTTCATCCGTCCAGCCCGAACCGTCATCAAAAATGCACTCCGCAAAACGAAGCTTTATCTGCTGTCCGGCATCACCCTTCACCCGCAAGCGCACCCAGCCGGCAATGTTCTGTCCCAAATCAAATACCCATACCCCTTTTTGTGGTTCGCTTACGGCCACAGGCATCAACGTTTCCGTTACGCGGATGGGTGCTTGCATCTGTGCGGAAAGAATGGGGCGATAGTCAGGTAAGATCAAAGCTTTTGACCTATCCGAATCATCAAATCTCGAATCAAATATCTCCGGCCGTTCAAGCCTGGCATCATAGGTCTCGCCATGATACACTTGACTTTCAATTACGGGACTTTTCAGTACCCGCCATTGGTCGTCACTGACAAGAACGGTTTGAGATCCGTCCGGGTGATCCATCTGCAGTTGCAGGATTACTGCCGGCTGCCAGCTCCAACCGCTGCCCAGCAGGATTGTCACGACATTGTCGCCTTGTTTCAGTATATCAGTCACATCCCACACTGAATAGAGGACGCGCTTGTCAAATGAAGTCCATGCCGAATCCAGAACTGCGTCACCAATCTTATTCTGGTTAATCCGCAACTCATGCCAGCCCCGGCTCCCGATATACGCCCGGGCCCGGACGATTGGTTTTTCTATCTTCAAAATGCGCCGCAGGAGATTTCCATCACCTTGATTGTGTCGCGGCTCATCTACATGAATGATCCCATCGGTCAGGCAATCTGCATGCCAGTCGTAGGTTCCGGCTTGAACGCTGGATACCAACTGATTGGACACGGACACTGACTTGCCGAGTGCCAGATTTATGTCGCCCTTGAAAATCTGAAACTCGTCCATGGCCAGTAAGCTTGCACCTTTCCCTGCAGTGAACGGCTTGATAACCGTCAATCGCACGAAACGTCCCTGGTGCGAAATTAATTGATTCAATTCCACCGGGTTGAGCCCCGGATTGGCGATGTCCTTGGCGGTCGCATATACCAGTCGCGCATCCGAACAATCCATTTGATATGAAGTTTCGATACGGAATGACACAGGGAATCCGAATCCGGCACCTGCAGTCTCCCCTTGTTCCCGGTAAAAACATGGAAACAGGACAATCCGATCAAACGATTCAACCTGTCCGAGATCAATCTGCACCCAGAAGTCACCGGCTTGGTTTTCCTGCAAGACCGCGCTGTGATATCCGCGCCCCCCGGTTCCACAATATTTCGGCGCGATAAATACGCACTGCCAGTCGGAAGCTGACAGCAGTCCCATCTCGAACCAGGCAATTTCACTGAAACTGAGTTCGCCCTGATCATTCCAGGTCTGTACCTGCCAGAAAACCCGCTGTCCGGATTTGAGTGGTTTTCCGGCATAAGGAATGAAGCGCGAATTCTGGCTCTCCACTCGCCCGCTATCCCATATATCGGGCTGTTGCCGACACAGCAGTTCCGCGTTACTTGCCGCAAGAATGCGGTACGCGTGCTGTATCCCTGTTCCGTCATGCGACCACGAAAAGCGTGGTACGACATCAATGCCCAGCGGATTGACGGCATACTCGGTTTTAAGGCGAGTTATTTCGTGTAAGGTGTTTTCCCCTGATGTGTTTTTCATAGGTTTATTTACTCAAAAAATCTGCCTTTTGTTTTATTCCAGTAATTTCTAAATCTCTTCCTGTTGACTGCCCCATTGCCAACAGCACCATCCCCATCACGATTGCAAACACCCCGATCCATTGAGTCAAGGAAACTTGCGCTCTGAACACAAGCGCAAGAGCAAACTGGGAGAGTAGAAATGCACCGCCGCCGCAAATACCGAGAGCTATATTCGAATTCATAGATTTATAGACCATCATCAGAAGCCAAATACTGGAAAAACCGAATAGATTACCAATCAGGAATCCCCATATCCAGCGAGAATCAGCGGAGCTTCCCCATTTGAAGAAAAGCTGCGCCACTATCTGCATTGTCCAGAAAACACCGATTAAAATAATATTAGTCATGCGTATTGTTTTTCTCCTTTACCGCTGCTTTCAAACCCGAAAAGCACTCCATTTATTTTATAGTTGTTCATGGTTTTTATTATAACATTTACCTTATTTTAAAATTCGACATTTACGCTCCGAATTTATTCAGTTTTACTGCACGTCCGCAAGAAAAATAATCGGCTACCGCGTCGAGTCTCAATCTCTATCGAGAGACCTTTTTCCATGAGTTCCCGCCCGGTAACCGTGGTGACAGCCTTGCTGTCAGCATCTTCCAACTCGTATGACACCTTTGATTCGAGGCCATGCAAATTAAAGCAGACTTTTTGTATCGGGCTGTCTTGTTTTCTAAACGCCAGGATGATACCGGAGTTAAGGTCTGGCCGATAGAACTGATATGCCGTCCAATATTTCATTGAATCAGTCTGGTCGAACAGCGGATAGAAATCTCCGGTGAAACACACTTTTGCCCTGTGATATTCCGCCAAGCGCTCGCGTAACCACTGATATGGATAATCCGGTTTGATCGGAAAGTGTTCGTAGGTAAACAGGTGGACGGCCACTCCGGCGGCCATTGTGCTGCGGAAATGATAGGTGTCGCCAGGGTGCTCCTGAGTGCCGAAGCCAAACTGCGGCAACCAGTAGGAAAGTCCGTGCACCTGCTGCTGATTTCGCTCGGTGATATAGTCTGGGAAGCACTGCATATCACTGGCCCAGAGTGGAATGCTGTAACGCATCATCTCGAAGTCGAGACGGCGGCCGCCGCTGGCGCAGTTGTCAATCAGCAGGTTGGGGAAGCGCTGGCGCAGTTCGCCAAGGAAGGCGTAGAGACCTTCGACATATCGGATTTCGCTGATGCCGATGCGATCCGGTGTGTCATTGGCCTGCCAGAACGACAGTGGCCCGATATTGAAATCCTGGCGGTAGCAATCGAGTCCCTGTTCGGCAATCAATCCGGAGATAAGTTCAGTACACCATTTCCTCGCTTCTGGATTGCCCAGATTGAGCAGCACGTTTTTGCCGGACTCCTTTGCACCGAAAAACCATTCAGGGTGTTCGAGAGTAATCGGCGTGCCGTGAATCGCGCGTTCCGGTTCGACCCATAAAAGAAATTTCTTCCCGACCGCATGCGTGGCGTCGCTGATTTCCTTGAATCCGTGCGGATATGTTTCGTGATTGACACTCCAGTCGCCTGCCTGACTAGCCCATTGAGGAGCGAATTCGTCCTTGTTCGGACCTGCTTTGCCATACCAGCCGGCATCGATCCAGTAGTAATCGAGAGGAATATGTTCCGCATCGAGGTTTTTAATACGTGCAAGATGGCTGGAGGCGATCATTCCGCCCCAAGTCAGGTTGCAGGCAGGAGCCTGGAGGGTTTTGCCGTGCTCATCGCGTGGCGACAAATTTTCCTGGATGAAATTCCGCAGCAGGTTGTGCCCGCGAATCGCATCGGCGCCTTGCCAGTAAATCATAAGAATCGATGGCTGTCGGATAGTTTCACCGGGCTCCAGAATGGTGTGGATGTTTTCCATCCCGGCCTGGAAACGGACTCTGTCGAGTCCTGAACTGACCTCGGAATGCCACTGACCAGTCCACCCTATTCCGAACATCAAGCCTGTGTTTTCGCCTTGAAAATTGAAAAACGGCATCCAGTCAACTGAGGATCTTCCGCCGACTCCCCCCATAATGATCGGGGTTTCAAAATTATCCTGTACCATCATGAAATTGTCACGGAAAGATTCTCCCTTAATTTTCCCTCCTGTTGAGTAGTCGAACGCACCGCGGGCGCGGTAGAGTTCCTTTCTGCCAGAACAAGGCCAGTTGACGTCAAGCGTTTTAACCTGTTCCAGAACCGGGGTCGCGGTCTTTCCGGTATTGGTGAAATAGACATTCCAGAGGCAAGCCGGGAAATTGAGATATTCCTGCAATTCGACGGTACATTTCAGACCGGTATCCTGATCATGGCAGATGAACAGATGAGTGATATAATCCTGTCCTGCGGACTGGGTATGCTTGATGCCCCATTTACGTAGCCACTGTTCCGAATCCATGCCGTTAAATTTGAACGACAGCGGCAGGGAATTGTCAATAGAAGCCATTCCAGGTGTGCCGATCCTGAGAGTTTCGCCGTCAGCAGTGGTTGCTTCCGCTTCCGCCCAGTCGGCATGCGCGAGAGAAATAGTGTCCTTGGCTTTTACCTTGAGGGTGAACTCCGTGACGTTGTCCATATCAACGTTCAGTGTCTCCGCTTGGGAATTGACATTAAGGTATTGGCTCTGGCTGATGCATCGACCATGTGCCCAGACGGAAAACATCATTTCCGCACGGCCGTTGATGCTGTCCTTATTATGATCGACACCTACCTTGACGCGGAAGGTTTTGACCGGCTTGGTACAGCGCAGCACAATCTCGCTGTCGGCATGGGTTCCCAACCCCCAGCCGTACGTTTTTCCGGCCAGACACAGCGGCTCGTTAATGATCGAATGCCCCATCCCCAGGCTACCCCAACCTTGTTTCAGGGCGACGACCCCAATTTGAGTTTTGGCCGTGCCGCCGAGTCCAAGGCTCGCAATCCATTTGCCGAGCCCTTGCCGTTCTTCCGCTTTAACAGTAAATCCGCTGTTCATTGTCATATCCTTATTTTTAATTTCCGGGAATAATTCAGAGTTGAATACTAAGACACACTAAAGTTGTGAACACCAACAACAGATATTTCCGAGACAGGCTTTTTCTTGTGTTTTGCAATCAGCTCTCCTGTTTACGGCATCGGGTCAGTCGTTTATTGGTCCGAGCGTCCTGAACTGCGAGGTGCCGGGTGCGAGCTTTATTGTCTCCGTAAATTTGAGACCCGCAACAAGGGGCAAACTTTTGACATTCGTCGTGATTTCTGTATCGGTCGGATTATGGATCTCCAGTAGCCAGCTCTTCCAGTCTTTGCTCAACGCGACATTCAGGACGAGCTCCGGGTTATCGGCAACTACCGGGTGACCAATAAAGATAAGTTTGCCTTCGTCTGCGGCAGTCATGACGCAATAGGCGCTCTTCTCCTCCACTGGAAGGATACGTGTCTTGGTTTTGGCATCCTGCTGCTGGAAAAAGACAGTCCAGCGATCATTCATCCCCAGTAGCGCACAACCGAGGTTGCCGGACAGCTTGTCCAGACCCTTGGCCGTCCCCAGGAAGCAGCCGTCGGCGCTGGGCTCGAGTTCCAAGCGATACTCCTGGCCGACAACTTTTCCTTGTCTAACCTCCACCTGATAACCTGGGGCACCAGTAACGCCGTAATCCGCACGAATCGTCTCCGCAAGTAACGCGGGATTCTCCACTCGTCCGCTGTCCCATGCGTCGGGATGCTCCCGATGCAGTAGTTCCTCGTCACTTGCCGCAAGAATGGGATACGCGCTCTGTTCCCCTGTTCCATCATGCGACCACGAAAAGCGTGGAATAACATCTATACCCAGCGGGTTGACGGCATATTCGGTTTTTAGATGAGTGATTCCATGCATGTTATTTTTCATCGGTAAATGATTCTTTCTTTTCCTTAGTGTTCTCTTCTATAGATTAAATTAGGCGTCCGGAGCGCCGCAACTTTAAGTAGTTTGCGATCTCCGAGCGCAAGAAACAAATTCGCCTTTTGCGCCAAGGATGTCGCAAGCTACTCGCAACTTTGAAATTCCTATACGTTAAATTACGCGGCAAAAGACCCCGCAACTTTAAGTAACACAGGCTTCAGCCTGTAGTTAAATTACTCTGGAAATACAAGGAAAATTGCAGGCTGCCCCAGTCATTCGACGGGGTAAAAAAGCCCGCATTACTATATTCAACCTTGAAATTTCTTAACGTGGACTTAACCGGCTTCGGTCGGAACTCTTTAATGTGATACAGGCGTCTCGCCTGTTCTTAATTCTTCTAACACTCCTTGATTTTAAACTCTCTGCCTTCCGACATGCTGTTGATAATTTTACCGTTCTTGAAATGGATGGACGCCCACTCGCATCCGGAGAACTCAAAAACCCGTCCGGCATATTTTATGATTCCGTCAAAAGGCCATATCTTGCTTTCATGCTGCAAAGTTCCCGGGATTTCCTGAGACGATGGAGTCACTCCCCAGCCTGGGGCTCCATCGCGAGGAGCCAAGATCAGAACACCGTCCCTCGTTTCTCCGAAGAGACGATAGATGCAATTACCATACACTTTCACCTGGCTCTCATCCCATTTTTTCAGAACGCCGATGAGATCCTCGCGCGGATCAAGTCCGGGCAGCCAATAGATGCCGGATCGGTTATGCAATGCCACAAGTTCGTGGAAAAAGTTTTCAATCCGTTCACTTTTCGGATTGATGATGTCGGTTTCCGGCACTACGTCAAGAAATGGAGGTTCCCAGGCGTCTGGAGCAATCTTGAACCGTTTCGCCGCCGCTTCTTGCAGATAGGATGCCGGGCCGAATGATTTGAAGCCAGCTATGGAGGCGAAATCAATCTTCTTCCCGTCCGCTTCGAATGCCGGTTCCGGACCGACAAAAACTAATTTGAGACCCTGTCGATTGTATTGTAGCAGTTTCTTCCATAATCCGACCGGAAGTACTCGCGCGTATGGCAGTACCAGCACGCTGTATTTTCCCCCTGACGTATGAAGTTTTCCGTCAAGCATCTTGCCATCCATCAACAGTTCCGAGCTGACAAAGTCCGCGAATAGCGAACTGTCTGTGAGGAACAGTGATAGATTCTGGAAGAAGGTGTACTCCGCCCGGGCAAACTGCTTTTGCATCGAGGCGTAGCCTTCCCAACCATACCAGATGGCGAACTGCGACTCCCCGGTTCGCTCCCCTATCATTTCGTCCAGTTTGTTCAGGAGCGCGGCATCATTGTCCACCAGGCTTTTTATCGGCTCAAGCTGCAATGCGGTGATCCCTTCTGTGAAATCCGAGTAAACATGGGTGAATGTATTGACATGATATAGCGTTTTTAAACGGTTCATAAGACGGTAGTAGCTGTGATTGGGCTGATAGATCCAGTCATTGTAATAGGCGTTTCTCCTTTTCAAACCCTTCTTGATGCTGTCGGCAAGCATGATTGGGAAGAGAAGAGCTTTGCGCTCAAGTGCGTATCCACCGTCCGTCCAAGCATCAGTCAGCACATGGCTTAACCGGAAATGATCAAAGACGCCGGCCGCAAGATCGCATGGCAATCCGGACCAGGTGGGATGTGTTCCAAGGATTATATGCTCGCCCCAGATGCTTTTCGCCTGATCAAAATGAACTTTCTGGACATGATAGTTCATATCCGACAGAGTCCTGTAATAATCGCAGCGTATCTTGGCCGCTTCCGGCGTGTCGTCAAATTCATCGAGATAAATCAGTTTATCTCGGAGTTCATAGCCGTTAGTCGTCTTGAAAAGTTCAAAGAAATCATGTCCCGCCCGGAAACTCGTCATATCGCCATGCCCTTTGCCGGGTTCGTCCCAGGCAATTCCGTCCAATGGCAGGTCGCGGTAATTCTCCAGCAGTTCCGACTGCATGGAGAAATAAGTCTTTGATGCATGGTCAATTCTTGAATTGTTTGACGCGGTAACATAAAGTTTTATCCTGCCCTGATAATTATCCGGCAGTCTGCCCCGGAGCTGGTAGCCGTTAACAGGACGCCCGACATGCTGCCATTCAAACCGGAACTTTGATTTCAGATTAGTGAAACCATTCTTTCCTCCCAGCCCGTAAACGGCAGAGACTTCAACAATAGTGGATTGCCGTGAGGATTGAGGTTCCTGAACAAATACTTCAAATCTGCCGTTATATACGTCAACGCTTACAGGTATAATCACCCACAATGCCGCCAGCGGATCACGTGTAACAACATCTTCCGCCCAGTGGGTGGGATCGGTGTCCAGGATGAACTTTAAATTATTTTCATGTGCAATGTCGATGATGCGTTTCAATGCGGTCTTTACGCAGTCATCAAACAGATTAAGCTTCATGTGGCGAACTACGCAAAACCAATATGCATAGCCGGCATTTGCCGCCCGTTCCAGATGTGGACGCGCCAATTCCGGATTTTTCACCCACTCCACGGACAGGAAACCGCCGGAAACCTGTTTCTTTGAAAAAGATCTTTCAACTTGTTTTTTAAATTTCATTTATTCTTCTTGTCTTTATATTTTTAAATTTCCGCTTTTCCAAATGATTCGCTCCGCTAATCAATAAATCTTACCTCTCGCATCTGAACGCCCATTGCGTCTCTGTGACATCGCCTTTCTTTAGCGGTCTGTATATCCCGTGTAGATCCGGCGTCATGAAAGTGCTCGACCAGTCAACATAAAAACCGGAGCCACCAACTTCGCCGCAGTCAATCGTCAGCAGATAATTCTGTTTCTTCACCTGGACCAATCTTTTTGACGGAATGACGAAGAACGAGTTTTTCACATCTTTGAATGACAGACTTTGAAGCTGATTCTTTTCCTCCCATTGCAGGCTTGTACTGTTTAATTCCGAATCGCAGAGCGACAAAGGCAGATTGAAATTGAAAGTGCCATACGTGAAGTCCAGCTTGTTCATCGCCCTGATAGAATATGAGAAACCGGTCGTTCCTCTTTTTATAGAGATCAGGTATGTTACGTCAACATGGCAGAAGCTTCCTGACAATTCAACAGTTTTGACTTCCGGTGAATCGGCGATGATCTTCCAGGAGAATGGAAAATTCCAAAGTATGCACGGATTGTGGTGCGTACCCAGCGCCCAAATCGGTCGGAATCCGCCAATCGAGGTAAAGCTCCGGTATCCTCCTTTCTCGAAGATATTTCCTCTCTTTAATACTGCATCAAGGTTTCCGGGAATAATTATCTCATTGCCAAAACACCAGTTCTGAAGAGTCCCCCCAAATCGCGGATAGACTTCAAATGATTCGTCACCATTTACAAATCTGAACCATTCACCTTTTTGAGAGTCCTTTCCGGCAATCAATTCAAATGAATCCTTTTCCTTGCGAACTTCGCAAGTCTTCTCCGGCACAGGAACGCGGCAACAGAGTGCCATGGCTACAGAGATGGATTTATTGTAGTCACGGCACTCTGCTGCCGTGCTCCTTGATTGTAACTCAGTATAAATCGGACCCTCGCTGAAGTGATATTTCTCAAAGGACTCCAGTACCGCCCTATAATTGTGACTGATCATATTTTCAAAGAAAGCATGAGCTTCTGGATATTTCTCCCAAGCTCCGGCATTCAGAAGTTCACTTATCTTCTTGACATAGCCGGGAGTCAGCACAGAATTCGGATTGCGCTCAATCAACTCGTAAAACGATGCGGTCTCGACAATTTGCATGGGTGGTTTTTCATTCTTCAGAATCATTCCCACCAGCGGAATATCTACAGTTTCCTTCTCCCAGCTTATATTCTCCCAAGATGTCATCATGAACATGTCAACCTTGTGGCGTTCCATCGAAGCGACCGCAGACTCGATCGCCTTAATCCTGCGTACTGTCAGTAGACCATCGCACAAACCCGATGCCATGATAACTTGGAAACCGAGCCTCTTGAAGGTGTCCAGCACCGCATAGTCGGACTCTTCATCGTAAAACCAGAATGCGATGACAGCTTCCCTCGACAGCATCTTCATGGCCTCGGGATAATGCATAAGCATGTCATGCCAGACAATCGGAATCCGTTTCTGCGAGACCAGATATTCAACGGCGAGATTGACTTGATCCGCCCAAACTTTGGCGACATTGAAATCATCGAGTGCTAGGAGATGGTTTGGTGCCTGCCACTCATCACCGCCGATCAGAAAATATTCACCCTTGGAAAACGAGCAGTATTCATTCAGGCACCGCAGCATCCAATCCTTTGCGATCTTCGCAGTCACATCCATTTCGAACCCGTCTTTTTCGCCGGCGAGCTCTGGATAGACTTTGCATATCTGAGTGGTGTGCCCGATGACATTGAAATGCGGAATGAGTTCGATCCCGTATTCTCCGGCAGTCTTGTCGAAGTCACGCCATTGTCCGGCGGTGTATGCGCATTTCGGACACGCCTTCTCCATTGACGGCAGTTTTATCATATTCTCTAGATAAGGCAGAAAATGGGTAAACCCGGAGTCAGCCGCAAGCTTCATCGCCCTTTTGAATATCTCAGGCTTCAGATAAGCGCCGCGTCCGATGTCAAAATGGTAGCAATTAAATTTTAAATCCATGAGAATGTCTCTTAGTTATTCCTGTTTTTTCTAAAAAAATCCTGTCATCTCTTCCTTAATTTTAAAATCACCGCAGTTGCATAGGGGGCACGCCCGAATACCGCTTAGTTAAGTCTTAACAGCGGGAGAAGACTCAAGCTGAAGCTTGTACTCCAACCCCGGAAATTCCTAAGTTGGAGTCCAAACTTTAGTTTGTCTTTTCTTATCTAAGCGCCATTCGGGGCAAGCCCCATACCTATCAAGCTAAGGAAAAATGAACTCATTTGAACACCCAACATCCAATCCGTCATATTCTTGTTTTTTTTGCACGTTTTTCACAAAATCAATTGTTAAGTTTTTGCGCAGCAAAAAGTTAACAATTGTCTTTTTCGTGCTTTGCCCCGTCAGCCATGATGGATATCATGGTCGGATGACTAGCAGTCTGTCGGACTTAGAAATGGGCGTGACTGCGGGGGATTTAGCTTGTAGTAGCGCATGTTTGCGCGTTCTTCATGGGTTTTAACTTCCGTAAAGAACGCTCGAACACGAGCTACTACGAGCAAAGACACTAAGTCCGATTGCACAATATTTTTTTATCCATTGCTTTAGAATACCTTATTGATTTGAGGTAATTTCAAAACTCAAGAAACGTTATTGACATAAGCATCATTGAGCTTTTGAAATGGCCTCCGTGCGTTTTTGTTTTCCAAATTCCATCATATTCATTTGATCAATCCTGAGCGTCACGATTTCAGGTTATCTTCAAAAACTCCTTCAGTTTATCAATCTTCGCATTGGTGCCGGCAAGCAGGTCGGATAATTCACGCTCCGTCAGGCTCGTGCGAGTGTAACACGGCCGCATCTCCGCGAAGCCCGCAAGCATTTCGCAAAAACGCTCCTGCACCCCGATGTCTTCACGCACCAGGTCAAGATACAGCTTCTCCTTTTCCAAGGCGGATTTCTCATCGCCCTCTCTGCGGCTTTTTTCAAGGGCGGTCCGTAATTGGTAGGCGCGGATTACGTCGCAGCGCTGCCGGCATAGCGCGTCCGCGATGGCAATCGAGGCATAGTTCAGTTCCGCATATTCTTTTTGGGTCGGACGGGCCTTCGCCGCCCCGTAGCAACAAATGCCAATGAACTCCTTGTCGCTGGCCGAACCGACGGCTTCTTGTGCGACCTTGGCCGCAGCGGCAAGATGGGCATTCATCACCATCATCTTGTCTAAAAAGGAGCTCTCTTTGAGTTTCTCAAAATCGGCTGCGCGATATGGCTCGACCCTGGAATAGAGTTGAATCGTGGAATTATATGTGCTGACAATATCCGGGAGAACCGTCTGCGAAAGACCGTTGCCTGCAAAACCTGGACTAAGACCTACAAAGAACATGCTGCCCTGCAGCGGATGAAACTTCATGTCATCGTTCCACACATCAAAAGCTTTTTTGATTTCTTCCCAGGCTTTATACATCAATTCCCCGCCTCGCACCCCAAACTGCTGCACAGACAGGTCGGCGAGGAGTTTTTCCGGACTCTGCCCTGGATCCCAAATAAAACGCTGGGCGACCAGCGCGTTGATTTGATTAAGCCCTGGCAACGGTCCATCGAACTCCATAATGTTTTTCAGTCCCCGTTGTTCATATCGGGTTATCGCACTGCATACTGAAAAGGGGAAGGGAAGACCGTTTGGGATTACGTCAAGAAGATTATTGAACTCAATCAAACCATACAGCGGGACCTTGCGTTCTTTTGCCGCTGCCTGGGAGACCGCAAACGAACGGTCAGGCTCTCCATTTTCGGGAATCATGATGTCCCGGTCGCTCCCGTTCCAAGAGCTAATCAAGGAACCATAGCCCTGGGCCGCGTGCAACAACTTCTCTATGTTTTCGTTATAGTGAACGCTTCCCCAAAACCGCAAATCAAAGTCCGGCCTTTCTTCCCGCGCCGCTTGCGCCAAAAGAGTGACGAATGCGGCTTGGCTTTCCCAAGGGTTATGCATGTCAGTCGGCGATTCTTTGCAGACCGATTTACAGCGCGGGCATAGAGCCGGAGTGCAAAGCCAGCTTGTTCCATCCAAATTGTAGAAAGCGATACCCTTGACATCCGGATATTCCCGCACAAACTTTTTAACCATGTTTTTATAGTGCTCTTGCACGATTGGACTGCTGACACACAACGTCGGTTCCAGCCCATCCTTACCGCCACCCCACGGTCTCTTGACTGTGCCGACCGCTTCCGACGGGTATTTTCCCACCCCGCCCGCCAGCGAGGGAATGATCGGTTCCTCGAACCAAAAATATACGTCGATTCCATATTTTTTGCAGAGCGCACCGGCGGACTTCAGTTTTGTCTGTAAATCAAGAGACGGCGGTGGCTGGAAGGGAAACACGTCGCTTTTGACATATGTCTGAAGCTTGCCATACGGGGTTCCGACAACACCAACATCCAAAAGAATGGCTTGATTCGCTCCGATTCGCGAAAGATAGGCCGCCTTTTCCTCCGGCAGCCCTTCGTTCGAAAAATTCACACTATTGAAATAATGGCCTGGAGCACTCATCCTTTTGCGGAAAGACGGAATCGTTTTGACATCGAGATCTCCATTTTTCATCTCTTTCATGACAAAATCCTCGAACGCGTATTCGCCATATAGCACGCCACGCGGATTTGCCCCTGCGATCACGACGTCATGGCCGACGTGCTTCAAGTGAAACCCGTCATCCTCTGCGGAGACATTTCGGATGTCCATGTCTCCCCTGTCGCCGAAATGCATAATCGCTTTCAGGTTGGAATCCCGTCCGAGCAGAAAGCGTTTCTTGCCGGCTGACTTCGACTCCGGCACTATGCGGATTGCGATGCCGCCCTTGCCGAGAAACTTCTGTAGCTCTTCTGCGGCCGTGTTCTCTACGATGTCAGGCTCGTCTGTAGTGACGATTTCATAATCGTCACCGATTCCGAGTTGAGATAGACCGGCTCCAATCAGGCTCTTTTCATAGATAGTCACTTTGGGTGCCTTGACTGTTGACATGCTTGCTTCCTGTAGGTAATTAAACTGAGCCAATTTCATAATTCTGAATTTTTCAGAGTTTTAAATTTGCATTTTTTTATTTTTGTAAAATTTATTTAAAATTCCGACTTATTCTTAAAACGTTCTTTACTTCTACTTTATGTTTCAGTACAACTTAACTTCTTCAGTTAGTTTTTTCATTGTATCTTAATCAGCGGCAATTTGTCCGCCAGCGCTTTATCCTCAAACTCGTTTTCCGGAATAAATTCCAAGTAGTCATACCAGACGGCCTCGTCTTTAGAGAGCTCGCCCGACACGCAATAAAGATACCCGACTGCGTCTGGCGTAACAATTTGCAATTTACCTAGTACAAGCCAACGGTATTTATTGTTGTCATTAACTGAGAATTTACCTTTAAAGGACTTGCCGCAAGTGCCGGGGTTTGCACCTCCAGATGTATAGGAGTTAAAAATGAACAGATTGCCAGATTTCTGCGGGGTGGTTTTAAACTCCGGTTTTGCCCGCATCCGTACTATATATGTCGTTTCTGGATTCAAAAGGTCAATAAAATCGCCATATGGCCATTGAACGCCCCAATCGTCGCCACCTCCGGCCTGCCGGGTGGCATGACCAATTGCGGCATCAGGGTCAGTGAGATATTTTGCAACGGGATAGAATGGTTCTTTCAATGATACGGCATTTTCGGAGTATTTAGGCAATCCATTGCCTACGGTAGCCCTTTTAAGTTTGTTATGCCATGTGCGCAGTTTGTCTTCGACTGTAGTGCCCTCACCAATGTATTTAGTTATTTTCAGTTTGGAAATCAGCTCTTCCGCCCGGTTAAGGGTGCTGGCATAATTAGTCGCGGTGGCAGAAGATGGATTGGGAGCGAGTGATAAGTATAGCAAATTTAGAAGTTCACGGTCGATTTTGACGCGATAGACGTCATGGTCACCGCAACGGACTATTGCTGAATTCAGCAACTTGTACATTTGCTCAATCTCGGCGTTAGAGAATTTTAAACCAGTTTTGCGGGTGCGATAGAAATTAGCCCAGGCCTGCCGCTGTAATGACACATATTCAGACATCTCCGCCGCCGCCGGTCCATAGTATGAAGCGACAAACTCTTTGATCAGTTCGTCTTGCGACCATTGAGGATTCCAAAGTTTTTTGGTGTAAAGCCAACTTTTCAGTTCGCCAAGCGAACCGTGCCCGTAATAGCACCCCTGCATAAACACTCCGGTTACGCCATTGTCGGAAAGAAACTTCAATGCACCATCCTGTGCGTCGAAATTCGGAAACGGCTCCGGTGCGCCGCTGATTTGATCTACATAGTCCCACAGGTAGATGCTGGATGCTATCTTGTGCCAGCCAGCCAATTCATCGGCGATTACTTTGATATCGCCTATTGGCAACAGCATAGCGCGCCCCCGTTGCGCGATCGGCGCATATAAAATAACAGTGTTTGGCCCAGGCTTGATATTTTTAGGCGGTTTTTGACTAATATTATATGCCAGGGTGGTAATTTTGATATCGGGGTATTTAACAGCTAATTTCTTGGCTACTTCGTTGGCCAAATAAAGCTGGGCACCGGAAACACCATCGACTTTAATAATGTCCTGACAAGATGGACATTCGCAATTGGAGTTATGATTATCGTTGGCGGAGACGCTGTAAACCCTGGTTCCGGGATTTTTCCCAATCGCAACATCAAGTTTTTGGGCAAGGGTATCGATTAAGCCGGGACAGGTATAACACAACTGCCCATTAGTCTGCGTGGAGGGAACGCGCTTTCCCTCACGGAGCGGAAAGTATTCCGGATGGCTGGCAAAGTATTCGCCAGCAGGAATTAATTGGTCGTAGGTATGAATGAAATACATTGAGGCGGTATTCGCCAGTCCGCCACCAGCTTCCAACCCAATGGTGTTTTGAGGCGCAATCGGTTGTATGCGGTTGAAGATCGCCCACGGAACATTGAAGGCATCCGAGTAAAATATGTCGCGGATTTCAAAGGGAGGCGAGTAACTGCGAGGCACCACGGTTAATTCATCCTTGGGACGTATGGGAACGATTGGTGCGTCGTTCCCAGCATACCAGCGAACGCCTAAATCTTCTTCCAAAAGGGCGATCACGCCGTAGATCGGACCTCTTGTTCCGCCAAGGATGTATAAGTTCCCATCGGAGACCGCCAGCTTGTAGGCTTGTTCCCGTGGATCAGGGGTGACATCTGCCGTCTTGGCGCGTACGGTGTTTCCCACACTGAAAATTTGGCCGTTGACCGACTGCGGCTCCTGGATAACCGGCAATTTTGCCTTAAATATCTTTTCCAGATAGTCCGCCAGCATGGCCGCGCTGAATTTCTCCTGCGCTGTGGCCTTTTCCGGAATGAGGATGGAAAAGTCCTTCACGTTCTTCAAGCGGATAGCATCGCCAACAGGACACAATACATCGTTGGCCATAATATTAAGGGTTCCTAAACACACAAAAAATATTATTATCTGTTTCATTGACATTATTTTAACTCCTTCATTTTTTGAAAATTTTTGCGGACAGTAAACTTACTGCTTTGCCATGTCGCGAATGTCCTCGTTAGCCTGGGGAATTTGGCCTCCTATAAGCATGGGCATGAATGTCTATGAACATTTTGTCCATCCCTATTTTGTAAATTGAACTTTAGTTTTAACACCGGATGCCAACTCCAGGATTTCAGACGTCCATTCGCCGGCAGGGTCATTGCGGGCAAGAAATGGTTTTATGACCAGCCTTCCCTTGGTCGTAACGTAAAAATCAGAATATTCGGCGACTTCTTTTCCGTCTGGAGCGAATACCGTGAATTTGATGGGAAAGGAGGCATTGATGATTTTCCCATCTCCTCCTACGATAGCGACGGCAATGCCGTCCGCGCTGACTTGGGCGTTGATGGCCGACGGGGCGCTTGGAACGGCGAAAATCAAGGTTCCATCCCCTGGCGCAAGAGTTATAAGATCTCCGCTGGAAATTTTTATACCTTTCCTGAGATTATAGAGGACATTTCCGGGAACAGTGACATTTCCAGCTGCCTGCTTGTCAATTGTGCAGTTGGCTAGGATGAAAAGCTTAGCTTCACCGGCATCGAATTCGGAGGCTATGATGGATTGGGTGTTTATCGTGATGTGTTGGGGTGCTATTCCGCTTACCGATGCGGGTATTTGCGAGACTTGCGTTGCCTTGGCGCCCTGAATGGCTATTTTGCTGTTATTGTCAATCAGCACGGTTCCGCCACCGTTCACAAATTCCTGTATTTTGCCCTGTACCGACCGTAGCATGTAATTATCATTTCCAACCACGATGACGCGGTAGTTTTTCAGGATGCCTGCGGCGATTTCCTCGTCGGATACGAAATCGGCTTGGATGTTGTTTTTGCGCAATTCCATGTAGATTGTTTCATAATTCGCATTGGAGCCGCCGGATTTGCACCAGCGGTAGGATGCATCGCAGAACGATGCCAGTACAGCTACTTGTCTGGGTTCTTTTGGACTGTTCCGCAGCAACGGCCCGAATTTGACGCCAAGCGGGGCGAAATTTTTGAATTCTTCCCACGCTTTGGTCCCAGGCATTAGCGGATAGTTGAAATAGACGATGGCTGACGCTCCGGCGGCCAGCAGGTTGAAGTATTGACCTTTAACCAGCGCCACATGAAGCTCCGGATCAACAATCGCATGATCCCAGTCGGAACTCTGCGGCATCGGCCAGAGTTCATTATTGCGGTTACCCATCATCGCCATCTCGCTGTAAATCAAGTGGCACGTCGGTGGTACTCGCAGAACAGGGTAGTAATAATATGAGGAAATTCCGGTACTGGCATAATTGTCTGGCGAATTTAATGCCCATGGTGGGTTCAACACTGGACTCCCTCCCATTCCCGCAGGCAACGGGGCAATTTTAATGCCGGCCGAAACTGCTTGCGCCGCCTGCCGCATGCTGCGGTTCCACTCGCCGTATACGGTTCCACTGCGGAAACGCATCCAGGAATACCAAGTATCATTATCGTTAATGACTCCCTTTCCTTGCATGATTTCAGCGGTGGCGGTCAATGGGGCATCGTTACCGGTCAGTTCCTTAAACTTCCCCTTACAGTAATTGCAGTAGCATACCAGCAGATTTGTGCCCGGATCCCCGAACATGCCGCAGTCATCGCTGAGAAATGAACGGTTTGAAAACCCGGGGTATCCGGTGAAACAGGAAATGTCCTTCTTCAGGAGCTCGTTGATGTTCTCGCGATTGACAGGATTGCCCATGCAGACCGGAGCCTTGCCGTCGCCGACAATGGAGTAATGATATTTAAGAGGCAATTCCCCGTTGGAAAGGCGCATGAGCAGTTCCGGACTGTTTTTCACCGGCAAAGCCGCTGAATAATAGCAGGAGGAACATCCGACAATTTTTAAACCGTAACGCAATATCTGATCAGCAATATAAGAATACCCCTCGGAAGGATAGAGCGAGATCAGTCCGCCTTCCCCAAGATGGTCTGCCAGATCTTTCAGGATAATATTGGTTTTCGCCCGAGTAGTTCCTTCGCTAACGGTATACATGCCTACCGGCAGTTTTACAGTCTTCACAGGAGCAAGGTAGATACGACGCTCAGAGACGGCAGTTTTTCCGTTCTGATAAATAGTTTCAGCGCTGAGAACGTATTCGTGCCCAGGAGCGAGGTCGGCGGTTTCCAACGTCATCTCCTGTGATGCTTTAACCGGCAGGTTAAAACTTTCAATAGCCTTGCTTCCGTCAAGAAGCGTGAGATTAATTTTGTTTATCTGGGAGATATCCTTTGATTTCACCTTAACTTTAATTTTGTCGCCGCGATTATAATTTTCCAGCATGGTGTTTACGGCAATCGGCTTTTCCGCTTCTTCCACTGCCTTCCAGTCGGGAGCATCGGGGATGGCGACCGGGGCTCCACGGTAAAGTGCTATCCGGAAAAGGTCGCGGTTAAAAATGTCGACTCCTCCGGCATATGCGCCGGCACCGTAGAATCTGATAAAGCCGCTGTATGGAAAGAGAGCATTGTAATTGATGAAATATGAACAGGCCAGACCGGCCGCCGTAAGTTCGGAGAAAACGACCGTCACCGAGTCCTTCCGCACCGCCCTCATTGCGGTATCATCAGAGCGTTCAATTCCCCATTTTTTTCCGGAATCCGTAATGATTCCCGGCGTTGAGATGTTCCAGGAACCATCTCTATAGCCGAGAACGTCAGCACCCCAACCGCAGTTGGTAATTCCCCGTTGAATGTGTGAAAGATAAAACAACGGGACATCGCCGATCCAGACAAGTCTGCCTCCCGCTTCCATGTATTTTTTCAAGGTCGGTGAATTTCTGTTTTCGCAGATCGAATCGGGAATGATTCCCATTGCAAGGATACAAATTGTAGCGTCGGCACCGTCTGTGATTTTTTTCTCCATCCATCTTTTCAGTTCATCTGCATTTTTGACAGTAAATCCGCGAGCCTTGAAAAAATGCACCAGTGGTTCAATGCCGCTGACTCCGGCAATGTCATGGCGGATGTCATAATAAATCACTTTCTCCGCCATTGGGGTGGCAATCCCCGAGTTGCCGTAAAGGTTACTTACCGCTTTTCCCCAGTCGGCATTTGATGTGGAGGGGCTTGCATTCTTTTTGACCACTACGCTGTCAATCCAGAGTGTGCCAGGGGTTTCCGGCTTGCCGCCGCTCATGAAGGTAAAACTCATGGAAGATGCGTTTGCCGGAGATTTGAAAATTCCAGTCTTCTCCTGCCAGTCTGACGTGCCGTCGGTACCGGCGAACAGGTAATCGGTGGAGATTAATTTGCCGTCGGCATCACCCCAGTAGAGTTTGACATGAGTCTGAGAGGCATTCTCCATTTTCACCCACGCGGAGATACGATATTCGACATTGGGTTCAACTTTGATCGCCTGCCCCCCTTCTACCCATAACACGGTGGAGGTAACTTTTAAACTGTTGGTGTCGGTCGCATCATTGGTTATTTCCGGCGTCTTGTATATTTTCGAGTCTATTTGTCCGGTGGTTCCGGGACTCCATTCTTTTGTACCTTCACTGAAATTGCCGTTCTTGACCAAGTTGACGCTCTGTCCGAATACGGAAACCGTCAGTACCAGCATTGGCAACAGCACGGATAATTTTTTCCCGAACGACACGATGTGATTTCCCGCATGATAACGCATAAATATTTTTCCCATACGTTTCTAAGTTGGCATTATTTTGGTTTTATGGTTCGAATTTCGTTGTTCGGATTTCGTCTTTAGTTTACGGGAAACGCCCACTTTCAGTGCCTGTCCCATATCCCACCTGCATATGTTCCATTAATCGGATTGTCCAAATCAGTTTTGAGTTTATGGGTAACATGACCATCAAAAAAAAGGACATTGGCACCACGGGAATGGCGGCCAGAAACTGACCTTAATGGTGAACCTGCGGTAACACAGTAGGCCTTTGTGCCATCTGTAAGTTGACCATAGGAATCGCAAATGATTAAGGTTCCGGAGGGACGTTTAATCTGGTTTAATTTTTGCAATGGCCAAGTGACCGCAGGATATGGCATATAATAATTATATCCGTACCCAAAGTGCCCTTCATCTCCCGTAGTGGAGATAAATGCGTTACGGTTGCCGGTGTAACATCCAACAGCCCTGTACGGGAATTCAGAAAGCGAAGTGGGGCATTCAAACACCCTGACTGACTTTATGTAAGCCGGAGATATCTGGCGATACCAGCCTGCAAACGTGAACAGTGGGACTCCATTATTTTCTGGAATCCAATCGTTGTTATCGGTCTCATACATCAAGAAACCCAAACCAATCTGTTTTAATTTATTGACACATGCACTCTCCTTGGCCTTATTCCTGGCCATGTTCAATGCAGGCAGCAGCATTGCTGCGAGAATCGCTATTATAGCTATGACCACGAGCAATTCAATGAGTGTGAACCCATTGATTACGAATGACTTGCAATTAATCGTCCTTTCCTTGCAGATTCCACTTGTTCTTTCTTTCTTCATTTCAACGCCCTCCTGTTTAAAGTTTAAGTTGTTCATATTACACTTGCCACCCTAAATCAACTTTCCCGATTATCTGTTTATTTATAAGTTCGATATCATTTTCCGGGTCAGGCATGGAGCCTTTTACGGATTTTGAAGCGGAAGCATTTCTTCCTTTTGATGTCTCACGATGAATTATTGTAGTTGGCAAAGCAACAACCTGAACCGGAATTCCGGGATTGTTCATGCGTTTGAGAAGGAGCTTGAAAGACTCCTCCGCCAATGTTTTTCTCGGTATAGCAACTGTAGATATCGGATTGATTCCATTGGAAAAGAACCGACGCGATTCTATGTCGTTGGAGAACCCGAACAGCTCCACTTCATCAGGCATGGAAATACCCATGCGGGTCAATTCCTCGAAAGCGCCTACTGCACTAAGATCATTTATACACATAATTGCAGTAGGGCGCTTTTTCCTATTCATCAGCTTCTTCGTGCAATCCGTTCCCAGTTGCTGTAAGAATAGATAAGTTTTTGAATGGGTTCCATTCAAACCTTTCAATGCATCTAACGGCATAAGCGCTTTCAAGCCGGCCTCTTTCAATGCAGTTGTAAATCCATCAATTCGCGGGTCTTTCCCATGGCTTCGATAATCATGAATGAAACCGATTTCAGTATGGCCTCTTTCAATGAAGTACCGCCCGACATCATAAGCGCCCCGGAACTCGTCGGCATAAACCCTGTCAACAGAAATATTTTTCAACTGATACGGAATCTGCAATCCCGCAAAGATTGTTGGAATTTTCCGTTTTAACACATATTGCACGCTGTCCGACAGCAATCCATATTGAGCGGGAACAATGATCAATCCGTCGAGAATATCCCTGTAGTAAATTAGTTTGGCTTTTAACTCTGATGGATTGATGTAGGCGATACGCAAAGGTTCATATTTAGTGTTTTCGTCTTTGTTCGCAAGTATGGTGTTTACAATATGATGCTCGGTCAGTTTTTCAGAATGGGTTTCCCATGTTTCTCCCCCGGGAACACCGATTATGGACAGATTTTCATGACCAATTTTGGGATGTGTTTCCTCTTTAATGCCAGCATTGTCAACATATACTCCGCTTCCTTGGATTATGCGCACATGGCCTTCCCGTTCAAGAATGTCAAATGCCTTGTGAATGGTAGGACGGCTGCATCCCAACTTCCGGCACAACGTACGATCATCCGGGAATAAATCCCCCACCTTGTACTTCAGAGATTTAATTCCGATGCGGAAATCATTAGCTATCGCCAAATATTTGGGACCGCCGTTAGTCTGGATTTTTGCGCTTTTCATAACATTCTCGAAATATTGACCAATTGTTTACCAATTAATTATACTGGAAAAAATAATAAAAGCAATAGGGAAGCAAATAATACCAGCAAAAAAGAATGAAAATAAATTTTTCAGGCTCCCGAACCCCGCAGCCATCTCACCGCCCAATGACTCACTGCACAGTCCCCGGCGCAAAGCGCTTGCCTGTTTCTGCGATTGTAA
>CAIJKT010000010.1 GCA_903821255.1 uncultured Lentisphaeria bacterium
CGCTTAACATGCTTTGCAGTGATCCTGCCGCCGATATTACGCCATTATTCGGACTTCCGGCAAAAGAAAAGCCGGATAAGTGCGCAGCCTAATCACAAAAAAACGTGTTTCTAAGTCCGCCGTAAAGACTGAGGCATTACCATGAATTTCATTATTTTTCCACAAAATTCTGATTAGGCTATTGACAAGTGCTCTTTTTTAGATTATAATCTTGTTTATACGTTTAAGCAGAATATTTTGAGGGTTGGACTTTTTTATTTTTAAATTTGGTTAAACGTTTAAGCGCAAAAATGGAGTGACTATGTCAAAGGTGACACTAAAAGATATAGCTGGTGATTTAGGCGTGTCTTACGCGACAGTAAGTTTTGCTTTGAGCGGCAATCCGCGGATTCCGTTGAAAACCAGACAGCTTGTGCTGGAAGCCGCCAAGAGGCGCAATTACATACCTAACCACATCGCCCAGGCTTTGCAGTCGCAAAAGAGTATGATGGTAGGCTGCCTTATGACAGATTTGACCACATCTTATTTCAGTGAACTGTTACAGGGCATCGGGGAGATTGCGTCTAATAACGACTACACCGTTCTGCTGGGACTCATAAAGCATTCAGAGCAGCATATTGAGGCGCATCTGAAAAATTTCTGTGAAAAGCGGGTTGACGGAATTATAACTTCATGGATACTTCCTTCATTGCATCATCGCCTGTATGAAATCAACGACTCCGGTTTTCCTGTGATTGTATGCTCAAGTTATGGATTTGACCACAATCTGCCGTCAGTCATGAATGATGATTTTAAAGGCGGCAGAATTGCAGCGCAGCACTTGATCGAATTGGGGCACAAACGCATCGCGTACGGATGTTTTTTGAAAAATGTTGAATTATTGCGTTATGACGGCTGTTGTGCCGCCGCGGAAGCTGGCGGGATCATGAAGCCATCTCTTTTTAAAACAGAAGAGATGCTTGAGGTTTTGCTTGATTCAGAAGAGCCGCCAACCGGAATTGTGGCTTTTTCCGACTATGACGCGATCAGGATTAAGCATTTTCTTGATAAAAAAGGGATGAAAATACCGGATGACATATCAATTCTCGGGTTTGATGATATATGGGCAGTGTCGCCGGCGGAATATAATTTTTCCACGATTGCCATTAAACGCGGCGAGATCGGCCGCCAGGCGATGGAAATGCTGCTGGACCGGGTCGGTGGACGGCCAGTTGAAAACCGGCTGATAGAACCGGAACTGATTGTCAGGGGGAGTACAGGAAATGTGTAAGCGGCAATTTATAATAAAAGCGGGATATAAAACATTAAAAAGGGAGGTAATGAACTGAAATCCGGAGTATCGCACAAACTGTTCTTTTGAAGAAAGATTCACCAAATATGAAAAGTAAAATTAACTTGAAACAGCAAAATGGAGTTTTTCATGAGAAAACACAATTTCACACTCATTGAACTGCTGGTCGTGATAGCGATCATAGCAATTCTCGCAAGCATGTTGCTGCCGGCGCTCAATAAAGCCCGGGAAACTGCCAAAACCGCTTCCTGCGCCAACCAGTTAAAACAAATCGGGACCGCGCTTAATTTATACGCTAATGATTACGGCGATTACATGCCGCCTTATAACGGCAGCACCGGCAACGGGTGGGCTGCCATGATAGACAAAGCATACCTTGGCGAACCCGCAGCCAAATGGAATGGCGTGGGAATGGTCCGCACTCCAAAATCCTCATTCTGGTGCCGTTCGACACGTATTCCCGCCGGCATACCCGCGGCTGGCGCTACGAATTCCAATATTTGTTTTTCTTATGGCGCATTTCAAGCCGCAGATGCGGCAACATATACCTTGACGCCGCCATGGCTGGCCGCGCCCAATACCCCTGTTCTTACTAGAGACTGTGCCAAAACCAATAGATGGAAAAAGACGTCTTCATTGACTCTGCTTTATGACGGATTAATCAGCCCCGCCAGTTTGGGCCCCATCCTGGGCGGCCCCGACTCTATGGTGGCGTCCGGCAATTATGTATCAAAAATTGATCCAAGACATAATAAGAATGCAAATATTCTTTTTGCGGATTTTCATGTCAGCCTGCTGAAATGGACACAGCTTGTAACAAATAACAGCGGCCGTTTTCCGTCAGATACGATCTCTTATGTATTTTCATGGAGTGCGCTCCCTTATTAATTCTGTTTATAACTTTAAATAATATCCAGGTAACCCTAATATGAAAAGATTTTTGATGACGGCTATTGTACTTGCAGGAATATCCATGTCTGCCGCATCCTATCAGGCGAAAATTATGATCAACGGAGTCGGTGACGGGGTGAAGATGACAAAAGGAACCTGCTCCACGGGCGGTTCGGTCAGCAACGCCACCTGGCTCAAGGATGGTAATAATGAGAAAATCATTATAGCATCGTTCAACGCAGACAAAGAATGGAAAAAAGGCGAATTCAGCTTTACTCCGGAAAAGGATGGGAAAATCTCGTTGCAATTGTTATCCTGGGCGGCGGATGATA
>CAIJKT010000011.1 GCA_903821255.1 uncultured Lentisphaeria bacterium
CTGGTCCTGCCGGCTCATCGAGTAAACATATTCCACTCCGTCAATCTGATAAAGGATTTTTTCCAAAGGCGTAGTAATCAGTTGTTCGACTTCAGCAGCGGAATGTCCGGGAAAACTGACATAAACATCGGCCAGCGGAACCACTATCTGGGGATCTTCCTCGCGGGGAGTCATAAACAATGCGGTCAGTCCGGTAATCACTGCCAGCATTATCAGGATCAGCGACAGATTGGAATTTAGAAAAATTCTGATAATATTGTCCGTAAAACGATGCTCTCTTAATGGCTGCAATCTGGATTTATTTCCCATTGACCGCGTCCTTCTGCAAGGGCTTTGACTCAGCAACAATCACCTGTTCATTCTGCCGCAACCCTGACAGCACTTCAATTTCATCGCCGAATTTTCTGCCCGTCCTGACCGCCCGGCGAACTGCATGTCCGCCAACAGCAACATCAACCAGTTCCAGTTGACCGACATTTCTGAGCGCGGCGGCAGGGATCAACAGTACCTCTTCATCTTCAAGTGGAATCAGAATACGGCCAAACATGCCGGTATAAATACCTGCGGGACACGGGCCGGTTACTTTTACCAGAAAGGTTCTGCTGGCGGAATTTGACTCCGGAACAATTTCACTTACCGTGCCGCTGCAAAGTCTGTTCAGCGCATCAACCCGGACTCCAATATTTTGTCCGACTTTAAGTTTAGAGGTAAGCGATTCCCTGACACTGGCAACTATCTGCATCTGTTTCTGGTCATACAGCTTAAGCAGTACCTGGCCGGGCATGACGGTATCGCCGACATCAACTTTTTTATCTATGACAATTCCGTCCATCGGAGCGGCAATGACCGTATAGTCCAGCATTGACTGGACTTCTTTAACCGCCTCGACAGCCATTTTTAGTTCAGCATCAGCGGATTTAAGCCTGGTTGCGGCGTTTTCATATAACTGACGGCTGGTAGCTTGCGACTTCAATAAAGTACCGAACCGGCGTTCATCGAGAACGGCTTGCGCATGCGCGGCCTCCGCCATTACTACATTTGATTTTGCCTTTTGCAATTTTGCCTGCAACTCCGCGTCATCCAGCCGCAACAGTACCTCGCCTTTTTTGACAGTCTGGCCGGCTTTAATATTTATCTCCGTCACTCTGGCAGGAAGTTTGGCGGAAATCGTAGTTTCGTGCACTGCCTGAATACTTCCTGTCGCAGACTCAAGCAAGGGTAATTTTGCCAGGCGGACATTTACAATTTCGCCATTAATATTGCGCAGTTCCGGCGTAATTGTCTTCATTGGAATCTTTGCCGAAAAAGCTCCTGACAGCCACAGCAAAAGAACGATTACCACTGCAACGGGGCCGGCGATTAATGCATATTTTTTAAAAAGCATAATAATTCTCCAGAAATTAAGTCCATAAATCAAATATAGTCTTTAAATTAATTGGTTCAATGTAAATATCCACAAGATTTATACTCAGGGTGTTCGGTACGTAATTTAATCTTCATTGGGTAAATTCCCCGACCCTTGGGTCGGCTTTGATCTTGGATTTTGTCTTGGATGTGGGTCTTGAATCTCCGGCCCGCCCGCAGGGCGCGGGAGGTCGTCCGTAATACCCCGCTGCTTGCGGCGGGGATAGGATGGCCGGGAGGAGATTCTTTATTGAAACATCAGGTAGTACGAGCGAGTAGACAGGATGCCCTTGAGGAGTATTTACGTCCCCAGGGGCTGGCCGGGACAACCCGAAGCATCCTGCCCGGGCACAGCGCGCGGCGGCGCTCTCGCAACGCCAATCCGGCATCCGATACGAAACAGAGAATTAACGCCATAAGAACCCCGTCGAAAAGGGATGTGCGAATGCCCCTCCTGGTCGCATATTCGGCATTTGTGGTGGTGGATCAAGTCCTTTTGCGATTCCCAATTACGAAGCGAAACGACCGGTTCCAGCGCCAACCTCAAGCCAACGCCCTTTACGTTCCGGGCAGACAACTCGCAAACAAGTCAACTCATCCCAGAAAACGGCGGGGTTCTATGTTGTTGGGGCAAATCTAGTTGGACGTTTTCGGAGGCATGAATATGAACGAAATAGTTTTGTTTCAGCAAAAGAAGCCCGCCGCGTTTATTATCAAAATGAATGGTGGTTTGTCATCACTGATATTGTTGCCGTGTTAACGGATTCAAAGTATCCTGCCGATTATCTGAAGAAAATTCGCAGGCGCGATGCCGGGCTTGGTTCGGCGTTCAAAGGGGAGGGACAAATTGTCCCCTCCCTTGGTTTAGTCTTTGAGACTGCCGGAGGGCCTCAAAAACTGCAATGCTGGAACACTCCCGGCATATTGCGTCTGATTTCAATCCGTTCCCTCGCCCAAAGCGGAGCCCTTTAAGCTTTGGCTGGCGAAAATCGGGTATGAACGCCTGCAGGAAATAGAGAATCCCGAACTGGCGTCTAAACGGATGCGCGAGATTTACAAGGCAAAAGGTTATTCCGACGAGTGGATAGAAAAACGGATGCGGGGGATCGCCGTCCGGGACGAACTCACGGAAGAATGGAAGAAACGCGGGGTTAAGGAACATCTGGAATATTCCATCCTTACCGCCGAGATCAGCAAGGCGGCATTTGGCATGACCCCGTCAGAATACAAAGAGTTCAAAGAACTGGATAAGCCGGCAGATAATCTGCGGGACCACATGACAGACCTTGAATTAATATTTACGATGTTGGGCGAGGCTTCCACTACTGAAATAACTCGAAAAAAAGATGCCGGGGGGTTTCCTCAAAATAAGAAAGCCGCGATTGCAGGCGGAACTATTGCCGGAAACGCCAGGCGCGAATTGGAAACGAAAAGCGGAACCAAGGTTTCCACGAAAGAAAACTACAAAGAGCTGCCGGAGATAAAACGCAAGGCATTGAAACAGGCCAAGGGCTGAATTGAACCCCGCATGGCGGCCTGAAACAATATCCATGATGCTTTCGCATTGCCGCATGATGGTCAATTGATCTGCGCGTAATTCCGGTTTGTTGAGTGGAATTATTCAAAAAAATTCCCTGCCTTGTAAAAAATATCTTGCTTTTTTTCTAATTTAACCTCCTGTATTTAAATGCTTTGTGCTGCTTTTCATTGACAAAATCACTATATATGTAAGACAAAGAGTCGGGAAGTTCTGAAATTCTAAAGATCTAAAATTTTAAAGCGGGAAAGTTATGAAAATAAAATTCTGGAGTCATGGATTTGGTGAAAACTGAAATGCTTATGTTAAAATGGTCTCTAAACTCTCCGGAATGTGGATTTGTTGCAGTACCGGACGGTTGTCCAAAATGAAGAGGTGTGGTGTCCAGAATGACGAAAAGCGAGAAAAGTTGAAAGCGAGAAAAGTTGAAAGCGAGAAAAGCAAGAAAAGTGAAAGACATTGTGCTCAACAACACTCCAAAGTGTCGGA
>CAIJKT010000012.1 GCA_903821255.1 uncultured Lentisphaeria bacterium
TCATTATTGTTGTGGAATATTATATGCAGTGTGCCTTTATGTCTTTCAGGGCTGGCAATCATGAAATGGCTGATTGATCTTTACCCGCGCGAACGCTACGGCCAGTTCGGTTCGGCCGGAGCCATGATATCTTCCATCGGCGCCGCGCTGATCGGGCCTTTGTGCGGATTATTTTTCGATTATATGAAGGATTACCGCTATGTGTTTTTGTGGCCGGTCCCATTCTACCTGGCCGGGGCCGGAACCGCATGGCTGGTGCACCGTAAGTGGAAGTCAATGGGTGGCGAAGCTGGATACAAAGCCCCCTGAAGATCATTGTTAGGATTTGATTAGAATTATTCAAATCGTGTTAAGCTTGTTTGCTTTATAGCCAGTTCCAGCATAAAATCTATATCAGACAAAGCAATCGCCAATACAGGTGCGGTCATGATTAAAGGAAAAATGCTGACAAAAAGCCGGGCGGGAATAATTTTATTGGCCCTGTTTGCATTCGCCGTATACTTTCAGCCGTACCGGCTGGGAATGGTGACCGGCGAATCAATGACCCCGACACTGCAGAACGGACAGTTGCTGCTGATAGACCGCAATTACTACAAACACCATCCGGTTCAGCGCGGCGATATAATCTCTTTCAGCGTTAATGGCAGAACTCTCGTTAAAAGGGTTTATGCGCTGCCCGGCGAACAGGTAATCCAGTTGCATTGCGACAGCGCCCGCTCCGGCGATATGATCATCCGGCCGTACATGATTGAGAAAGCGATCCGGTCTTTTATCGAAAAGCCGACCGCCCTGCGGATTATAAGAATTGAAGTTGAACCGGACTTCGTATATCTGCTCGGCGATGGCGGGATGGTTTCAATTGACAGCCGCGATTTCGGCCCGGTTCCGCAAAACCGGATCATCGGCAAAGTCGTTAACGGCAGAATTGATACTGACGCCCATGTTTTCGCCGCCATAATGCTTTAATCCGCAAAGAAAAGGCTGCATCCGGAGATGCAGCCATAAGATCAGGGGAACGTGCCGTCACATATTATTGCACAGGTTTTGTTCCGTCAATTGTTACAGGCTGTCTGTCGGCCGAATATGCATTCTTGCCCCAGAGGAAGTTGTTCGTGTCAAGCGTTTCCGCCAGAGTCTTCGGTTCAGAATGCCCGTCAGCGAACATGTAGTTGGCGCGGTCACTGTGCCTGTCCCACTGCACATAGTTGATGTGTACGGAAGATGCTGTAGGCGCCGCGGCGGCAGCTTGAGCGTCGGCAACTGTAACTGCAACCAGCTTAGGATGCGCCGGATCATTTTCAGCATCATATTGAGTACTGGAACTGCCGTTGCCTACGCCGGAAACAGGGCGATGCGACTTGAGCGCGGCGCCGCCGCCGGAGGACACACCCATCAGGCGATCATAGACTTGAGTAAACTCAGCCATCAGAATTTCACCGGCCGGTTTTTTCAGGTCAGTGTCTTTTACACATCTCAGCCGGTCGTTGAGGCTGCTCATTTTCAAACGCGGCATAATCAGTTCGTTAACAGTATAACTGATACGCGGAACCTGAAAGTCAACCCCGCCGCCGGCGCTGATCTGCTGATCTACAGTGCCAACCGTTTCACCATACGCATTCACGCCGCCATCGTAACAAGTCGGCCCCCAGCCGCCATTGGCCATGGACGGGCAGACGAACGCTTTGTTAGCTTTGACGTAACCGCGGATCAGACCGCTCCAGTGCGTATACGGCTTCGATGTATTGTTGGGATAGTAGTAAGCCATCGGGAACATCCCTTTGTAGTCATCTTTGTACATCATCAGTCCGATTCCCTGCTGCTTTTCGTTGCTCAGGCACAGCGAGGCGCGCCCTTTTTCGCGGGCAGAGTTCAGCGCGGGCAGTAACATGCCGGCCAGAATTGCTATGATAGCTATGACTACCAGCAATTCAATGAGTGTAAAATTACCCTTCCGATTCATCATTTCTTTTTCCCTTCCTTTTTTTGTTTCTATTTCCATTTTCATTTCTTTTTCCATTTCTGACTCCGGTCTTAATTTTACTGTCATCTTTTTCACTTCCGTTCCATTTTTTTGATCTGTCATCACCATTTTTTTTGTTTCTCCTTTCCTTTCCTTTCCTTTCCTTTCCTTTCTTCGGTTATGATCTTTTGATTATTCCCTGTTTATACTTGTTAGTTTACAGCATGATGGAGATATCTGCAATAGCCCTAATCCAATGCTAATAATAAACCAATATTCCTAATCAAACCTGAAGAAAACTCATCATCATAAACTGACAATTGTTGAGGCATTATACGCTGGAACAATGCAAATTAAGCACAAACCGGCAGTAAGGCGGAAATACAGGACTCTGGAGCGTCATGCTGCCTTGCGGGAATGTCCGGGTGGACAGTCATTGACAGCGTTTCTGAAAAAATCAAAACGCAAGAACGACTTGCGGACTGCTGAAGTATTACTCCCGCCAGGCGGCGTAACTATTGCTGTTTAAGATAAAGTCAAATCCATGCCGAACAAACCACATAGGCATATTATCTTTAACTGCTTTGTCCAGCTTCTAATTATTTCGGTTCTCTACTGGAAATAAAATTATATTAAGTCATATTATTTCCTGAATATCAGGAGATTTTCTATGGAATCACCGGACGCGCGAATGGCGGCGGAAGACAAGACGACAGGCATTGACGCTTTTTCGTTGAAAGGTTTTTGCTCATGGCGGAATATTGCCATGCTTCTGCTGGTCTGCGCATTGTCGCTATGGATCAATTTACGCGGCATTACTACCGGTTTGCCCTCGGCCGAACGCCTCGACGTGTCGCTCGGCGGCGCTGCCTTCATGGAGAGAAAACTGCCGGAAATCCAGGCGGCGGTTGCGGCCGGGCTTGGCAACCGCTCGGAATTCCTGGTAAAAAGCAATGCCGACAATTTCCGGCAACTGGCATATTTTTCACCTTACTTCGACCAGCTCAGGACATTCAACCCTGATGAGTTCTTCACTTTTAAAGTATTAAAGAATATGGCCGACAACAGAACGATCAATCCCGGGTATTATATCTACGGACCGTTTTATTTCTATCAGATCGGGGCTTCGCTGGCGTTCAGCCGGGTCACCGGCATTCTCGGCCCGGTCAAGCCGCCATCGCATTATCTGACTCATCCTGAAGAGTTCGCGCGTTTTTTTCTTTGCGGAAGAGTATTCAGCGCACTGATGTCCACATTGGCGGTAGCGGTTACGTTCCTGATCGGCTATCGTATCGGAAAGCTGCCGCTGGCGGCTTTTGCCGCTTCGCTGCTGGCATTCATCCCGCTGTTTTCGCTGGCGGCGAAATTTATAAAGCCGGACAGCATTACTGTGTTCTGGACTTCGCTGGTTATTCTATTTGCCATACCGGTGCTGGTCCGCAGTAATTGGATTTATTATATTCTGAGCGGAATTTGTATCGGCCTGTCCGCCGGATGCAAGTATCCGGCGGCAGTCAATGCCTCCTATCTGGTGATGTTCCATCTGCTGCGCCGTTACCCTGAAATACGGAATGATGGAAAGTGGTTAGTCCGCGATGATTTCAAGCTGGCTGCGGCGGGAGGAATCACCATTGCAGCTTTCCTCCTGAGCTGTCCGCCGGTAATCCTGGACTGGGCGGCATTCCGCGGGGACTTGCAATGGACTCAAAGCGTTGCCCGTCCGGGCAATATTTTCGGGAATATTATTGAATCAGTGATGTGCTACGGGTATGATGCGTTGTTCTATACAGTGGGAATTCCTGGTTTTATCGCAATCGCCGGAGGATTGATCCTGTGCATTTGCAAACCCGGAAAAATCTGGACCGGGATGTTTCCCGGAATATTGTTTTTTCTGTTTGTCGCCAGCAGAGGGCTGGATACTTCGGACGCATATATGCTGCCGGCGTACATTCCTTTATGCCTGATGGCGGGCCGGTTCGTCTTCTATTCGAAAAAAACAATCCTTAGTTCAGCGGCGGCGGTTTTAATTGTTACCGGCACTTTCAGTTATTCGCTGGCTTTCGCCAATGTCGCCTGCGGAGAAGATGTCCGGTTGACCGCGGCAAAGTGGATTAACCGGAATATTCGCGCGGGAAGCGTTCTCGGCAGCGTGCTTTATCCGGTGGGTTATCGCCTGCCGATGGTCAGCCCGGAAAAATACCGTCTGGTAAATTTAAAAATTGACGGGTTCAAGGCGTTTGAAGAGGCGGATTATCAGATTTACAGTTCGTATGACTGGTCCGAACAGAACTGGCTGGGGCGAGTGGTTTACGGGGAGAAAAACCCGCTTACCCCGGGCACGGAGAAAGTAATTGATTTTGAAAATGTTCCGCGGGCGTTTTTCGGACTGCTGGAGCTCAACCGGAATCACCGGCTGAACCATTATTTTGAAGTGGTATCTCCGGTAATCTCCATCTATAAAAATACCAAGACGATAAAACCCGAAGGGAAGTAAATGATAAATTATACCTCACTCGACGAGTTGCGCAAAGCGATCCGCGATAAAAAAGACGCGATTGCCTCCAAACGCGACCAGCGGATAAAACGCAACCCCTACTACTACGGGCGGCTGCTTAATTCATTGAAATATATCGTGCCGCAGGGCGCGAAAGTATTGAATATCGGCTGCGGTACCGGCTACATTCTCAACCGGCTGCAACCAAGTCTCGGTCTCGGCGTGGAAGGGTCCGCCGCCCATGTAGAAATCGCCAGAGAAAATTATCCGGAGTATCAATTTTTCGATCAGGAGCTTGAAAACGTCCAGGTCGAGGGCGTTTTTGATTATATCGTGATTTGCGATATTGAAGATATTGTTGACGTCAAATCTCTGCTGGATTCGATCCGGAAAAACTGCGGACGCCACACCCGGATCGTGGTCAGTTACTACAACTACCTCTGGCAGCCGCTGGTGGGGATGGCGGAAAAGATGCATTTGCGTATCCGGCAGAAAGTGCACAACTGGTTTGCTCCCGGCGATATGAAAAATCTGCTGGTTCACTCCGGCTATGATCTGATAAATACCAAGATGCTGATTCTTTTCCCGTATTACATTCCGCTGGTTTCATGGCTGCTGGACCGCTTTCTGGCCAGGCTGCCGTTCTTCCGTATTTTCAGCATGAGCCGGCTGGCGATAGCCAGGATTAATGTTCAGGAGCACAAAGATTTAAGCGTCACGGTTGTAATTCCATGCCGCAATGAGGCGGGGAATATCCGGAATGCGGTCGAACGCATTCCGCAGCTCGGCCGCCATACCGAGATTATTTTCTGCGATGACAAGTCCACCGACGGAACCGCGGATAATGTCAGGGAGATGATGCGGCAATACCCGGAAAAGGATATTAA
>CAIJKT010000013.1 GCA_903821255.1 uncultured Lentisphaeria bacterium
ACTTTTTTCTAATTGAGGAGAGGACAGCGCGAACTATTTTGTGATTCTTCGGTGCTGTGAAATCGGCGGGGAACCGGCCGCAGATTTTTCAATTGGCCCCGTGCTTGTTTTATTCGCGGACTGGAATCATTAAATATTGAGAACAGATATTTAAAAATAACTATTTCAGCAGATTTTTTTTAAAATGTGGTTATATTATACATTTCATTTCAATAATTAAAGGGAAGAATATAATAATGATGGATAAATCTTTGATTTACAAAGCCGCCCATATTGCGCCGTCGGCAAAACAGATGGCCTGGCAGGAAATGGAGCTGACCGCGTTCGTTCACTATACGGTTAATGCCTTCACCGACAAGGAATGGGGCGACGGTTCCGAATCTCCGTCCGTCTTCAATCCCTCCGACTGTTCGCCGCGCCAGTGGGCCGAAGTATGCAGAAATGCCGGCTTCAAAATGATAATCCTGACCTGCAAACACCATGACGGATTTTGTCTATGGCCCAGTAAATATACTGAACACAGCGTGAAAAATTCGCCGTGGAGGAACGGCAAAGGCGACGTGGTGCGGGAGCTTTCCGACGCCTGCCGCGAGCTGAATGTCAAATTCGGCGTTTACCTGTCGCCATGGGACCGCCATGAACCTTCCTATGGCGATTCTCCGGTTTACAATCAGTATTTTAAAAACCAGTTGACCGAACTGCTGACCAATTACGGTAAAATCGAATGCCTCTGGTTTGACGGCGCCTGTGCCGAAGGTCCGAACGGCAAGCGGCAGGAGTACGACTGGGAAGGCTATTATGAGCTTATTTACAGATTGCAGCCGGATGCCTTGATCAGCGACATCGGCCCCGATATCAGATGGTGCGGCAACGAGGCCGGCAAATCCCGCCCCGCTGAATGGAGCGTGCTCAACGTCAGTAAAAACATCATGGATTTCAATCAGGAAAGGTGTTCCGTTGAAAATATCGGCGGACGCGACACTCTGGCGGACGGGAGCTGTCTGAAATGGTATCCCTCGGAAGTGGATACTTCGATCCGCCCCGGCTGGTTTTATCACCGCGGCGAAGACGACGAGGTCAAATCACCCGCCAGACTGATGGACATCTATTTTAATTCTGTCGGACACAACGGCGTGCTGCTGCTGAATATCCCGCCGGACAAACGCGGCCGCTTTCATGAAAACGACGTGAAAAATCTGCTGGAATTCAACCGGCTGCTGCAGCAGGGCTGCGAAAAAAATCTTGCCTCCGGCGCCAGGGTGGAAGCCTCGGTTGAACGCGAAGGCTTCCCGGTTTCAAATATTTTAGACGGCGGCAGACATTCATTCTGGCAGACGCCCCCGTGGCAGGAAAGCGCCGAAATTAATTTTGATCTCGGCACCCCAAAAACGTTCAATTGCGTGATGCTTCAGGAACATATCCGCGGCGGGCAGCGGATTGAGAAGTATTCCGTCCATGCGCTGATTGACGAAAAATGGCGGACACTCACTTCCGGCTTCACGGTCGGCTATAAGGAAATGCGGCGATTTGAAAGAACTACGGCGGCCAGGGTGAAACTGGTCATTCATGAATCCCGCTACAGTCCGACGCTGTCAAATTTCGCGCTTTACCTGTTTCCGGAAATCATACAGGAAATCGCGGTGAATGCGGAGACCCTGGGGCTGTCCAAAAAATTGCAGAAGATTCACCGGGCATCCTCTGAAGATCCGGAATTCCCGGCGGCGAATCTGCTCGACGGCAGCCGCGATTCCTGCTGGTCCGGCAAACCCGGCGAACCCATGCCGCAGTTTGTGCAGATTGACCTCGGCGAGCCGCATGATATCCGGGGCTTTATCATGCTGCCGAACCAGCATGGCGGCGGACACATTTTTGATTACGAATTTTTTGTCAGCGATAACGGTTCCGACTGGGGCCGCCCGGTTGCGTCCGGGCAGTTCTCGAATCTGGTCAATAACCCTGTCTGCCAGAAAGTCTGCTTCGATGAACCGAAGCGCGGCGTCAGATTCATTTGTCTGAAAGCGCTGACCGTCTGTGAAAATTATGATCATATCAGAATTGCCGACTTAAACGTCATTCCGGCAGAATAATTTTTATATATCTGCACAATAAATTTACGCGTCTTTCGTTTTAATGGTCAAAGCTTGCAAGATATCGCGCAGACAGAGACCAGAAAAACAAAGGAAACGGAAAAATGAAAACAAACAGCAGCAGAATAATTGTCGGGACAGCGGTTATATTTATTTCATCAATCGCCTTCAGCGGAGCACTCGCCAACACTGCCACCGGCACCGCCACCACCGGGACAACCGCCAATACCAGTGCCGGTTCCACTGCCGGCACCGCCGCCAAAGGGACCGGCGAGCACCCGTGCAAGGCCCTCATCGAAGCGTTTCATGCCCAGATGAAAACTTACTTTGAGCAGAAAAAAAGCGAATTTCAGACGTTCAAGGAGTCGCTCAAGGACAAAACTCCTGACGAACGGAAGTCCATGATCGAGCAGTTCCGGACTCAGCAGGCCGCCGACATTAAAGCGTATGTGGCTCAGCAGCGCAGCGATTTAATCAGCAAAATTCAAAGCAGCAGCGTTCCGGACAGCAGAAAGAGTGAAGTCATTGCCAGATTGCAGGAAAGATGGGCGAAAGTGGACGCCGAAATGGGAAAGCACATGGGCAAGGAACAGGGTGCGAAACACCATAAAGGCGGCAAGAACACAACCTCGGGAACAACCACCGGGACAACTTCGGGAACTGCGTCTGACGCAACTTCAACCACCGCAGCCAAATAATCATTATATCACGCGGCGGGACCGGCAAAGTCCCGCCTTTTTATATCCATGTGCCGCTGGGGCTTGTAGAGTTTTTTCGATCGAGTATAGTATTTTGCCTTCTGTTATGAGTGCTTCAGGCGCTGGGGCTTGTAGAGTTTTTTCGATCGAGTATAGTCATCGTGACATTGATTGGACCGGTTACGAAGCTGGGGCTTGTAGAGTTTTTTCGATCGAGTATCGTTGACGACTGTCAGGATTATTACAATTATGGGCTGGGGCTTGTAGAGTTTTTTCGATCGAGTATAGTGTGCGGTAAACGCGATGTTCACCTG
>CAIJKT010000014.1 GCA_903821255.1 uncultured Lentisphaeria bacterium
ATTCTTCCGGAGAAACATGAGAAAGTTTTTATTTTCGAGCATATTAATATTGCTGTTTGCCGGCGTTGCTAAAGCGGACGACGAGACTTCCCGCCGTTTCTGCCTGGGCTGGATTGTATCTGCTGAAATCAGTTCCAAGTCGGTATCAGTATGGAACCAGAATCCTTATGCGTTCAGTAATAAGTTCAAGGATAAGGCATACGCCGTGGTCGGGGTGAAGCTTGACCGGGACCGGACCTTGAGCATTTACGATTTTTCCCTGGTGGTTGACGACACTAAATTTCCCTGCGTCGCGCTGCGGAAAGGAATCAGCGACTTCGATGCTTCGAACTGGCAGTATCAGGACACCGTGGCGGAGGAGGTCTACTCCATGCTGTTCATTGTTGAATATCCCGACCTGTACTCCGCTAGAAAAATAAAGTTGAAACTGATGTACAATCTTGCCAAATCCAGTGTCCTGGAATACTTGATCCCTTTCAAAAATCTGAACTACGGAGACTTCACGCCGGCGACCAATATTCCGTCTGAAGGCATACTTGAAGTTGATATTCCTCCGGCGACCACCCCGGCGCCGGCAGGCGGAACTAATACCGGTAAGAAATAAATGCCCAAATACACTCCCGCTTTCATGCCGATGACGCGCGCCGAGATGGAAAAGCTCGGATGGCAGGAACTCGACGTCCTGATTATTACCGGCGACTGCTATGTTGACCATCCCTCTTACGGCGTGGCGATAATCGGGCGTCTGCTGCTCGACGCCGGATACCGCACCGGCATCATCGCCCAGCCTGACTGGAAAAATCCGGCTTCGCTGCAAGTCATGGGCCGTCCGCGCATCGCCTGCGCGATTTCCTCCGGCAATATGGACTCCATGGTCAATATTTATACTGCCGCCCGGCGTTTGCGCCATGACGATGTTTATTCTGAAAACGGCGAGACCGGCAAACGTCCGCCGCAGGCGGTGGTGGTTTATTCTCAGCTCGCGCGCCATGCGTTTCCAAAGATTCCGGTGGTTATCGGGGGGCTTGAGGCCAGTCTGCGGCGGGTGGCGCATTATGATTACTGGCAGGACAAACTCCGGGCCAGCGTCCTGGTTGACAGCAAAGCCGACATTGACATTTACGGCATGGGCGAAAAGCCCGTCATTGAAGTGTTTAAACGGATCGAACATAATGAACCGCTGCGGGGCATCCCCGGAACCGCCATCCTGCTGGGCAAGAAAGACGCGGACGAATTCGACCGTGCCGCGTTTGTCGAACTGCCGTCCTGGGAGGAGCATCAAACCAGCCGGGATGCGCTGATGGAGACCACTAAAATCGTCGAGCGGGAAATCAACCCGTATTGCGGTCACGGCCTGATTCAGCGTTACGGCGACCGCCTGCTGGTCATTGAACCGCCGCCGGAGCCGCTGAGCAAAGAGGAGATGGACCGGGTTTACGATCTGCCGTTCAGCTACCTGCCGCATCCGGTGTACAAAGGCAAAATTCCGGCGTTCGACACGATCAAGGATTCAATTCCGGCGGTACGCGGCTGTCCAGGCGGCTGCTCTTTCTGCGGCCTGGTCGCCCATCAGGGACGCATGATCATGTCCCGCAGCCATGATTCCATCATCCGCGAAGTGAACCGGATGACTGCGCGCAAGACTTTCCGCGGCACCATCAGCGACATCGGCGGCGCCGCCGGCAATATTTACGACAGCGGCCCGAAAGATGTTGAACGGTGCAAAATATGCCGCC
>CAIJKT010000015.1 GCA_903821255.1 uncultured Lentisphaeria bacterium
CCGGAAGAGCAGCGGCGAATCACCGCCAATGCGGCAAGGGAATACGAAAAGTTTTTCGCGGAATGCGGCTTCCTCGCCAAGATCGGGGAAATACTCGGACGCCTGGATGCATAACTCATCTGCTCATTGAGACCGTGCGGCATTGGCGGCGGCCGTCTCAACCTGCCGCATTTCCTCTTCGCTCAGAGTATTTTCCATCTGCTTCCGCAAGTCACGTTCTTTTGCTTCTTTGCGTCTTTCCACGGCAAATTCTCTCTGGTAGATAGTCTTCATCGCAGCAATAATAGCGAAACAGAACATCAACTGATAATAATTAGGAGCTTGTTTCAACACCCATTCCAGCGAAGACTGCAGATATATCGACCCCAGCCCGCCGGCAAGGCCGACCGCGAAATATTGATACTCCGTATTGACAAACCGGAAAATATTAATAAAATTCATAATGTAGTAATATAAGAGGAACACTGCGAAAACCACCAGGTTGAGCCAGCCGGTTTCGGCGGCAATCATCAGATAAACAGTTTCAACCAGTCCCTCTTTAAACTTTTTATCGCCTTTGTCCAGATGCTTGCTGTAAGGCCACGGCTTGTTTACTTTCACACCGAAATTATTCAAACCGATGCCTAGGAATTTATCATCAGCCATATTAACAGCCGATACCGCCAGATTGTACCGGGTGATTTTCGATGTGACAGGGGCGTTCTCAAAACGCTGCAGGACAGTATTAATCATGGCGGCCACGGCGACGATCGCCCCGAATCCGATTAACCCGGTAATAATAAATTTCTTCATCTCGAAACCGGAAGCGTAGGAGAGCAGCAGCACTACCAGGCACCCGCCGATATAACAGACCATTCCGGCGCGCGACAGGGTGAAAAACACCAGCAGCGACCCCATGCTGAACATCAGGAAAATGAAAGCGGACTTGATGAATGAAACGTTCTTCTCATTCATCATTTGAGAGAACATGATGGTACTCAGGATCGTCATATACATGCAAAGCGAATTCTGATGCGGCAGGGGACCGCGGATCTGATAAATCCCGATCCGGTATTTCTGATCAAGGGCGACAATGAAAATATAAATAATGATGACCGGAATAAAATGAATAGCCAGGGCGATACGTTCATAACTGTTGAAATAATTATATAGCACCCAGAAATAAAAATACATCCGGATCATTTTCAAAACTTCAAAATAGGAATAGAGCGGTTCATAAGAATTAGTAATTGAAGCCAGGCTGAACGCGAAGTAAATGAAATACAGATATGAACCGGGCGGCAGCAGTTTGATTTTAAAATCTTTGCCACGGCGGACGATGATCACTAAAAATAAGACCAGCGCCACCAGGTCAACCAGTCCTATTTCAAATCCGCGGGATGTTCCGCGATAAAATTCGCGGGATACGAAGTGAATACTCTCAGCCATGCGGCAGGTGAAGAAAATCATCAGGAAAAGCATGACTTTCTCAAAAAACTTCGATGAGGAGGCAAGAAAAACCCCAACCGGCACCAGACAGATCAAGGTAAAGAAAAAAATGAAGTATTTATATTCCGAAAGACCCATGCTTTACCTTGAGTGAATATTCCTGATACGGAATTTATTTGACCAAATTAGTCGCCGGCCCGGCAATCAAGTTAATCGCTTCCAGGGTGGGCAATATCTTCTTCACGATTACGTTATACTGTGAAAGCCCATCCTTGGGAACGAAAACTACGTCATTGGGTTCAAGATGAAAATCCAGCGCCCTGCCCCGCATGACCTTGTCAATGTC
>CAIJKT010000016.1 GCA_903821255.1 uncultured Lentisphaeria bacterium
AGCAGGAACACATGCTTGTATTAATTCTCGATGTCGGAAGTAAAGTCAAGGCATACTACACTGTCAGTATCGGGTTGATTGATACGCAAGCCCACAGCCGCGAAGTGTTCCGGAATGCCATAATCTATGGGGCGTCAAGAATCATACTCGCGCACAACTTATGTGTAGCTGCACATAAGTTGTGTTATGTGTAGTATCTGTTTATGTTAAGAGAATGTTCAGCGGAGTACAAAACGCGTACTCCGCTGAATATGTTTTCATAGATCCTTATGGCGAATTGCTGCACATAACTAAAGCCTTGATAACCATTCAAGTATGTCTTTATTACCTTTCCATGATGCTTCTCCCTTATGGGTCTTGGGAATAAGTTTTTCACATGACTGAAGAGTTTTTCTTTTCATTTCCAAGTCTATTTCGACATATCCATGGGTTGTTTCAATTGACGAATGTCCGAGCCATGAGCGAATCATATTGAGTTCAACTCCTGATTGTAAAAGATGCATTGCAGTTGTGTGTCTAAATGTATGCGGCGTAATCTTACGCGTCAAGATTGAGGGGCAATGTTCCGCCGCCAAGCGGACACGCCGTTTGATGACATAGATCAGCCCAAATCTTGACAAGCGCATTCCGCTTGCGTTTACAAACAGCGGGAACGAGTCGGTGGTGCGTAGAGAACGAGCTTCAATATATGACTTTAGAGCATTGACTGTTTCCAGCCAGAGAGGACAGGCTCTTTCCTTGTTGCCCTTACCATGTATGCGAACACTCTGGGGACGGCTAAACCTTACATCATTAATGTTGAGATTCACCAGTTCATGCGCTCTCATTCCGGTATTGTAGAGCATGCGTAACATGGCATCATCACGACGTCCCGTTGGCTCTTTAAAGCTGATTTGCTGGAAGATGCAAAGCATTTCTTCGCGTTCAAGATATTCGAATATGCGGTGAATTTGGCGCTTGAATGGAACCCCTAACACCCCCTGGCAAATGAATATATAACGCGGCTCCACGCTCGCGGCATACCTGAAAAATGAATGGATCGCCGCCAGCCGATTATTCCTTGTGCATACTGAATTCTTTTGAATATTTTCAACATGATTCAAAAACTTTCTAACCACATCCGCATTCAAGTCCTCAACAAGCAGGCTGGTACATTGTTTTCTGGAGTCTTTCACCACAAAATTCAGAAACAGCTTCATTGAGTCCCTGTAAGCAAGAACGGTATTAGCACTGAACCCCCGTTGAGAAACAAGATAATGCTCGAAGAATGACCTTATTAGTTTTGACAGTTCAATTTCCGTTTTCATCATCATTTTCCTTCTTTAAATTTGGAATGGCGCATTTATCATGGAACCGTTCATGTACTTGTTCCATGAGCTCAGACGTGGAATGTAAATATACTTCCGTGCAAGTAACGGTTGAATGCCCGAGATATGTTGAAAGCAGTGGCAGTTTAGCCATGAGATTATCCCCATGTCGATACCAGTCAAGCAATCTACTTACTGCAAAGGTATGTCTGAAATCATGGATACGTGGTGTCTTTTCCCCTTTCTGCCCAAATATAGCCAGCTTTCCCATGATGCTTTTGATAATCGTCCTTATTGCCGTAAGGCTGTATCTATTTCCCTGAAGGTTCACAAATAGCGGAGAATCATCCAGCATTGAAAATCCGGCTTTTTTGCGTTTTTTCAGGTAAGCTGCCAGTTGATACGTTGTGGATTTTGAAAGCGGCACATTCCTTGATTTCTGGAATTTTGTTTTGTTGACAATAAGCAATCCGCTCCGTATATCCACGTCAGCCAAGGTCAATTTTAGTGCCTCGCTGATTCTCAGGCCTGTTGATGCAAGCAATCCAACGAACGTATAAATTGCGATGGGACGAATGCTTTTTGCCGGGCCTATCCTTTTGGCGGCCGCCATTATTGCCGTTATTTCTTCCGGAGTAAAAATATACGGCAGGTAGCGTGGTCGGCGCGGAAGAAGTTTACAGGGAAGAATGTATGTACGGTCATCAAAATACCGCAAATGTATGCAGAATTGTCTTATAACTGACAAGCGGTTCATTCGCGTTCCAGGATTCAAGTGCGCAATGTCTTGTATATAGCGTTCTAATAAATCCTTTGTCAGCGGCTGTCCTGGTTTGAGTTTTCCCATGATAAATTGGTCAAATAGACGCATCATTGTGGCATCATAGTTTCCCTGCCTGCCGGATGCTTTGCGCAATTCGATAAACGATTTAATCTGTTCAGCAATTTTGCTGCGGAATATGATCGTCGCCATAATATCACCTTTCTTCCGGCCAGGGCATGGCCACATATCTGAGCATTTTTAAATCCGCCTTTGCATAAATGAATGTCGTATCCACATAGCGGTGTCCCAGGACATCGGCAATAGCCTTGATTGGCGAATCATTTGCAAGTGCTCGAATCGCCCAGGAATGTCTCATGGTACCCGTACCGGAATGAGGAACTTTTACTCCAGATCGTTTCATATATTTTCTAACCATTTGAGATATCATCAAACTACTCATCGGTCGGCAGGGTGCTTTTATTGACAGAAAGACTTCCCGATAAAATACACTTTCCGGTCGTCTACGGAGATATGCGATAACCGCCTCGCCAACTTCGTCCAAAAGAGGAAGAACTACCTCCTTCCCGCCCTTCTGTGCTCTGATACGGATAGTTGAACTCTGCCATCGGATATCCTCAAGAAGAATTTCAGCCACTGACTTTCCTCGAATTCCATAAGCCATTAAAAGCAGCATAATGGCATAATCCCGCACACCTTGATCCGTATCTTTCTGGATAGATTTCAGCAAGCGGTCAAGAGTGGAATCCTCCATGCCCTTAGGAAGGGAAGCGTGGCGGTATGACGAAATTGCAGGAACAAGCCCGGATAAGTCCACGGAAGCATAACCATTGATTACGCAGAATCTGAGAAATTTGCGTAAAGTTGCAGTTAAACTCCTGAGATTTTCCGGGCTGGCATGGAGATGGTTTCTAATGTAGCTGTCTAAAAATTTTGGGGTAAGAAAATCTTTACCGCTCTTGAAGTAATCACTACTGATACCCTCAAGGAATGCAATAATTCGTCTACGGTGACTATCTATTGTTGATTCATGAAGATTCCATTGAGATTTAAGATATTCCAAAAATTCAGCAAGGATTTTACTATATGGTTTTTTAGGCGGAATCTTTAGAGGAAAGGGAGCGATAACTTCTATTTCCACTAAGTAATTCGTAAAGATACGCATAGCCCTTCTGGAGTCGGCCCTTGGACTATAAGCCGCTGCTGTTCTTGTATTTTCAAGATATGTATCAAGAAACGATTCTATGTGTGCCTCTGAAATTAGTTTGCAATCCTCAACCCCGTTTTCAATAAGCCAATCGTTAAAAAGACAACTCCTCCCTAAAATTACTTTTGCCATCGCTGGCGAATACCTCAATTTCTTAAGGTGTTCCGCAAATCCATCAAAGAATTTCCCTAATAGGCCACGCCTGAAATCGACCAATGTACGACGTTCTTTGTACCAGTACTCTAGCATGATATAACTCCTTTTTGTTTGGGTTGGAACACTAAAAAGAACTTATCATGTCTTTTATTTATGTGGAGTTATTTACCATGAAAACTAGGCAACAATAGCATTTAAGAAAGGAGGTCTTAACATAAATAGATACTACACATAACATAACCACCCTTCAAACTCAACTGAGCCGTCGGAGCAAGACATCAAAATAACCAATATCCTAGTGAACTCCGGAAAAATCATCGGGATTGATATCCTTGACCACATTATTATCGGCAATGGATATTACAGCTTTCGTGAAGGTGGAAAAATGGAGACATAGGATATTGACCAGTTTCAAATATTAATCAGAGAAAAGAAGGATTCATCATGAATACGAACTGTGTACCTCAGAGACCCAGCATACGATTTATGTTACTTTGCGGAATAATAATCGGATTGTTTGCAATGTTATTTTCATTCAGTGTGGGTATTAAAATCATGGTTACGGCAGGCATTGTGATATTGCTTATTTTAATCATCGAACGTGTCACCAAATCAAAACCCGATGAGATAACCATCAACCTTGCGGAACCTGGATCGTGCCCATCGGGTATTTCACATTATAAAATGAATTTCTACACCCGCCATGCCGGCCTTAAATGTGTATTAGATGAAAACATATACTATCAAAGGGACCAGAAATACATGTGTTTATACCGTGTAACGGATTGACCATGATTGATCAGGATATTCTGGAAGAAGACAAGAAAAAGCTGGAGACATTAAACGTTACTTTACAAAAGATTATAATTATTACACCAGAAAATTTAAAACGGCATGTTCATCCAGTCACTATGGAATATATTGATCCTGAAGAATAATGGAAGGAAATTTGAATGACTGAACCCAAAGAAAAGGAGAGTTCATTATGAAAACTTTAGGCGTGTTAGGAATTACGTTTGGTGTTGTTGCATTTTGCATCGGAAATTATGTCATCCTTAGAGCGGTGGTCGATTTCTGTAAGGAATGCGATGCATCTGGCAAAAAAACGTAACATGAAACAAAAACAAATACCTGTCCAGAAGACAGTGGGAAAGCTAAAAAAATCAGACTGCCATGTTTCGTTATTGTCTTGGGCAGAATGCTGCCCAGGATATTTTTCAAACTGCGCGTATTCATAAAGTTAGATAACATAATTCTGGCTGTTGGAATAAAATTCCTAAACATATTTAAAATATTCTGAACAGTAAATGAAGCTGAAAACT
>CAIJKT010000017.1 GCA_903821255.1 uncultured Lentisphaeria bacterium
TGAAAAAGAAGAGGTCTCATTCCTTGGGCTTGTGCAATTGGCCAGCGCCATTATTGTTTTTAATCGAATCTGTTCAGTGTATCCGGTATAGATGATTTTATTAGTAGATAAGCTCTTAGCGCCGTATAGATACCATGTTTTCAACAGATTTGCTCCTGTATCCTGGCCGATAACGGAAAACATACATCCGCAAGTTAATGCCGCGATACCAATAGATTTGACCAACTTTGACATTCTATTCCTCCAGTTTTAAGATTGATGTAAAAACTAAACCTGCTTGCCGGGCAAGCAATTACCGCCAAGACCTTATTTAATCAAAGCGGGGTTAATTCCCCGTCGCTTGCGGCGAATCCGCTCAAAACCATTTTTGCGGCCGCCGCAGGCGTGGAAGTTTGCCCGTAATACCTCGTATGCTTGCATCGAGGATAGGGTGAACGAAAGCAAAAATTTTATTTACCATTTAAGCCATAGTTCCCCATTTTAAAATTTGCATCAAAGTCTACCATATATGGTAAAATTGTCAACCAGAACGGCGAAAATAAGTTCAAAGAACGCCATAAAATGAATTTTAAAACTGAAGGTTTTTGCGGCAAAAATCCGTTAGCCGCGGGAACGGAGGATGGTAGATTAATAATTGGGAATTTTGGTTTAAACCATCCATATTTCTTTTCCGTATTCTGCTGGTTGTTCCCTGACCACATTGCCTTTTTCGCCGCCTAATGCGTCATTCCGCCAGTTCCGCGGATTATTTTTGATATATCTGCATATCCTGTCCAATTCGGATTCATCGCGTACAATATGTTCCCAATAGTTCCGTTGCCATAATTTTTTATTAAATGATTGCCATTTTTCCGTTTTCACGCCGCGAATATATTTAACGGTGACAATCGATTGAAACGCCCCGATGATATCCCCCGCCGTTTTCGCCGGTTCAATCGTCGTTACCGGTTCAATCGCCGTTACCGGTTCAATCACCATCGCCGGTTCAATCGCCGTAGGGGCAATCCCTTGTGGTTGCCCCATTGGGTTTTCATTGAATAGGGCACCCACAAGGGGAGCCCCTACGACGTCGTCAACGGCAACGGGATCGTCAACGTCAACAATTTCCAATACCGCGTGAAAATGGTTGGGCATAACCACATGGCCGCGCAAACGAATATTGGTAAAACGGCCCGGCAATATCAGCCATTCGTTGTCAACCATTCTCCCCGCATCATTTAACATCATTTCACCATCAACAATTTCCCCGAACAGGCAGGCCCTGTTCTGTGTGCAGATGGTGATAAAATATGCCCCCGGCTGCGCATAATCGTAACCTTTCAACCGAATTGAACGGCGATGATGTTTGTCTGGGTTGTATTTCATTATCCCTCAATATCAATATTTTCCGGCTGTTTTTCAACCATTATCAATATCCCCGCTGATGACGCCGGATTAAATTACGTTAAACAAAATTAAACATATAATAAATCAATCTCATTACAAGTTCAACGCTTAATTTTGTTGCGTCAAAATGAGCATGACAGCGCCGGGGTTCAGCAATGGAAGATAGCAGGGCAGCTCGGACATTTTGCGTCCTGCCTGCAATGAATTTGCATTTTTTTTTGTAATTTTCTTCAATCAGTCCGCATCCGGATTTCTGATAAGATTTATTTCGCGGCAGTTGAATCTTTACGCCGGAACGAAAATATCATTCCAAAAATATGCTGCAAGGTTGAGATGGAGGACATTTGGCGTTATCTTATGAAGTTGAAGTTAATACGCTTATGACAACGGGCGACTTTAATACTTAATATTGAGTTTTAAATTTTTATAAATGGCATAAATTTGGAGAGAGCATGATCGTGCAAAATATTCGCCGGGATTTTAACGGAGTATCTCTGGAAATTAAAACAGACGGAACGTTTTCGATAATGCTGCCGGGGTTTTCACTGGCGGATTGCGTTCCGGCAGTCAAAGCCGGCGATGTTGTTCCGGCCGACTTCAACTGGAGTGTATGTAAAGAATCCGAAGGCAGTATTTGTCTTGCCGGGGAGAACGAACTTGGACAATGGCTGCTGGAATTTGCCGCCGCCAGAAATCTGAGCGGCATCAACGGCATATCCGTCAAAATGTCCGGAGAGCTGCATCAGGCGCTGCCCGATCTGGAAGTGGCAGTTTTGAAACTTGCCAGTCTCAATGCTGACCATGTTCTTACCCAGGGGATCGCGATGGGCGGGTGTTCATCAATAAAATTTCCCGCAAGCACCAGTTTTTCCAGCCATTACCAGACCATGATTTCCGCCGGAGATCACATTTTGCAGATTGGTTATCCGCTGATGCAGCAGCAGCCGGGAAAAGTTCACGGAAAGATTCATGCCCATGAGTTGCAGGATCTTCAGGTATCGTATCGAATCAGCCATTTCGGCCTTAAAAAGATTGAACTTGACTCGGTAACGCTTTTTGCCGCGAAAGACGGTTTTCAATTGATGCACGACTGGGCGGACGCCAATATTGAAGTTAAAAAAGATTTTACGGATATGACGGCTCCGGGCTGGAATTCCTGGGACTATTACCGCTGGACCATTACCGAAGAGGAAGTGTTGAAGAATGCCGAGTTTATTGCCCGCGACCCGGTTTTGTCAAAGCATGTCAAGCGGATAATTGTTGACGACGGCTGGCAGTATTGCTACGGGGAATGGGAAGCTAATCATCTGTTCCCGAACGGTATGGAATATCTGGCAAAGGAAATCAAAAAAATGGGATTTGTGCCGGGGCTGTGGTTTGCTCCGACTATCGTCGAGCCGCATGCCCGCATCGCCCAGATGGATTATGACATGCTGGCGATGGGCGAATCCGGTAAACCGTGCCTCTCTTTTCAGTGCATGAAACGGCACGGTTTTGTGCTGGACCCCACTGTGCCGAAAGTCAGAAAACATCTTTTCGACATGTTCAAGCGCTATGCCGACATGGGCTACGGCTATTTTAAGCTTGACTTTCTGGGCAGCACCCTCGGCGCGCGTAAATTTGCCGATGCTTCAGTTCCGCGCAGTCAGATCGTCAGAAAAATAGTCGAACCGGTTTATGAGGCGGTCAACGGCAAAGCCAGGATTCTCGGGTGCAATTATAATTTTGAGGCTGGGAATAAATTTGTAGACGCTGTCCGGATCGGCTCGGATATTCACGCCACCTGGAAAGGCATCTGCCACAACGTCACTTCGGTGGCGGCCAGGTTCTGGAGCAATAAACGGCTGTGGATCAATGACCCGGATTTCGCGCTGTGCCGCGGTCTGGATACCGCCAATGATCCGGACATGACCAGATTATTGTGCTGCCTGGTGTATATTACGCCGGAGATGACCGATTCCAAATTCTGCGAGGCCCCGCTGGTGGATGAAGTGTCCCGCCCGCAGGCGGAACTGCTGCTCAGCATTGTGCTTGCCGCGGCCGGCGCGGTCAACCTGTCGGATAATATGCCGCGGCTTAATGAACGCGGACTGGAGCTGGCCAGGCGCGTGGTCGGCGCGGACTCCGGCGATGCCGCCATTCCGGTTGATCTGTTCCGCAGTGATAAACCTTCTTACTGGTTCCAGAAAGTCAAAGACTATCACCGTGTCCTGCTGATTAACTGGACCGATGAACCAGGCGCATATTCTTTTGATTTGAAAACATACGGAGTAAAGGCCGGCTCGGCGGTGAACTTCTGGAATGACCAGATTGTGCCGGTAAATGACGGCGTTATTAACGTTGAACTGAAACCCCGGAGCTGCCTGCTGGCGGTTGTTAAATAATACAGCACTGCAAGAGCCTTGCTAAGGAGCTGTACAAAAACAACCTTTACATCTTCGCGATTCTCCCGGATGCCTTTGGGTTTGCCGGTTCGTTACATACCTTCAGGTATGCGCCTCTCCGGCAATTCCCAAAATCACCTCGGGATATTTCGCGAAACTTGTAAAGTTTATTTCTTTACAGCTCCTAATCGGCGATGTCGCCGAAAAGCGAGGCTTTGGTGGCGCGGTGTATCTTGATTTTGACGATCCCCCCGGCCTGCATGGACGGTTCAGGTGTGAATATCACCATCTTGGCATTTGACGCCCGACCCGACCAGCGTCTGGGATTGCGCTTGCTCGGTCCTTCGATCAATACTTCCTGCGTTGAACCGATCAGTTCCAGGTTTTGTCTTTCGCTTCTCACCGCCAGATCGTTCAGCAGTATTTCATTGCGTTTTTCTTTTGTTTCCAGCGGCACCTGATCAGCCATTGTCGCCGCCGGAGTCCCTTCGCGCGGGGAGTATTTGAAGATGAACGCGTTGTCATAATCCACTACGTTCATCAAATCCCGGGTGGCGTTGAAATCTTCTTCGGTTTCGTCCGGAAAGCCGACAATCACGTCGGTGGAAAAGGTGATATCCGGAATCCTGCTTTTCAGTTTATTCACTATCGTCAGATACTGTTCCGCGGTATAATGCCGGTTCATTTTCTTCAGGATGCGGTTTGAGCCGGATTGCAGCGGCAGATGCAGATTATGGCATACTTTCGGCAGCGTGGAGATCGCATCAATCAGTTTGTCATTGAAATAAGAAGGGTAGGGGGAGGTGAAGCGGATTCTTTTCAAGCCTTCGATTTTATTCAATTCATGCAGCAGATCGGCGAACGGCGAAACCCCTTCCGGCGGCGGACTGGTATTGCCGTTGAGGCCGAATGCCGCAACATTCTGGCCGAGCAGCATGATTTCCCGGACTCCGGATTCAACCAGTTTCTCAACTTCCTGAACAACGTCCGGAATGTCGCGGCTGATGTCCCGCCCGCGCACATACGGCACGATGCAGTATGAACAGTAGCGGTTGCAGCCGCGGGTGATGGCAACATAGGCGAACAGGGGATTTTCCCTGCCGTGGAAATGAGTGGCCATGCCGGTGAGGACTTCGGGGCTTTCCTCCAGCAGCGCCGCCTGATGGCGTTCCGAGGCCACTGATTCAAGGATGTCCGGCAGCTTGTGCAATTGTCCGGTGCCGATCAGGAAATCAACGTGCGGCAGTTTTTTGAGCAGTTCTTCTCCGAGGTTCTGCACCATGCAGCCCATGACGCCGATAA
>CAIJKT010000018.1 GCA_903821255.1 uncultured Lentisphaeria bacterium
AAGCATTATTCTCCACTGCCTGATATGCGGTTCATACGTTTTCAGCCAGGAAAGTTTGGCGGTAAATTTTTCAGCTTCCGGCCTCGACATAGACTTGGTTTTCTGCTTTAATATCATTTCCGCCCATTGTACATACGCATCGAGATTCTGCCATCGTGATTTATCGCGCGGTTTCGGCGGCGAAAGGAAACCCAGTTCGGTATGGACTAGACTTCTTTTGCTCTCGACTGCTTTGTTGCAAAACGACAGCCATGCTTCATCATCTTTTAATTGATGTTTAAGTATTAAAGCTGTTTTATGCGTTACGTCATAGGTCTGCCGAACTGCCGCTCCGCGTGCTTTCTGTTCAATGAAATCCCGGCATCCTCTCAGGATATTCTTACCGCCGTCAGATAATATTTGAGCAGGAAGTCCTGTCTTCCGGGTAATTTTAACAAGGGTTTTCGTGACACTTGCAGCGGTCGCGCTTTCAACAACATCAATAGCCAGCACGCTCATATCCTTGTGCCGCAGCTTGTATTTATTCTTGCGGAATTTCTCTAAAGTAGTGCCTAATACGAGCAGGCATTGTTTTTTGCCGAACTCGATAGAATGATCCAGAATAAAAACCCAGTCGCCGCGCTTTTCAGGCACTTGTCTGAGCTTGTATAAGCCGTACCGCATAAGCCAGTTTTGCACTACCGTATGACACGGAATGCCGCCGTTGAAAAAATAATTGAAGAGAGTTAAGGTCCGCTTGACTCCCCGCAATGACAACAAGCCGGTAACTACAAGCTTAATCGCGATAACAACCGTTTTAAGCGGATATTTGAACTTGCTCGGCGGGCTGTCGATTAATTCATCTTGAGTCGCCGGTATTTTTTTCCCCCTCGACTGCTTTCAGCAGACTGAGTTTTTTAAGTTCCTGATTTTCTTCTTTAGCTTCCATGGTTTTTCCCTTCCACTTGTCCCGGCTCTTTTCCAGGTCGCGAATCTTAACCTGCATTTTATCTATTTCAGACTGTCTTGTCAGCGCCTTGGTTTTCCATTTATCGCAGCTTGAGCGAGTTTCACGCAGAGTTCTGGAAACAGGCCGAGCGCCGCTTTTCCTGCTGCTCTCAATATCAAGTATTTCTTCATATTTATCAAGCATTCCCTGCAAGCCTTCCTGACGGAATAACTCAACCATCGTCAAGGCCATATCTTGAATATTCGAGCGGGATTCACGATAGTTTTCCGTCATGGCCTTAATTGCCGGAGCATCTTCCTTTTTTACAAAGACACTTGAATTTTTGCCCTTCAAACTATAACTGAGCCGATAATACGGGCCGTGTTTTTGCGGATTAACTTTGTCCTTACAGCGGCATTGAGCTTTTCCGCATACGTTGTAGTGCTCTTCCAGCGAGCCGGGCAGTACTGGCTTAGCCTGTAGCAGAATTCTTACTTGTTCTTTCATTTTAAGCTCCAATATCGTAGATTAATAGATTTATAAATCTATCGGAATATACACAAAAAAGGAGATAAATCAAGTATTTATGCATAAATATTGTGAAAAAATATAGATTTAAAGCCGTCAGATTTAACACCCCAGGTCAGACCCCGCTCAACTTAGACAGACCCCGCTCAACTTAGAGGGTGGTTTCACCGTAGGAAAAGGATTCTCTTGCTCGTTAATTTGTGCCTCTGACTCTTGTGCTTATTAGGAGATTTTGATGATAACTTTTTTAATTGTGATAATATTATCTATAGCAATTCTTGGCGGCGTATGGTTTTGGTATTATGAGTCTTTACGTCTTAAGAGAAAAAAATTTGCCGGACGAAATGAACTATCAGATAGTGATTTCTATGAAAAATTTGTTGAGATCAAAGGGAATATTTCTTCTATGTGTGAAATTATTATGGCTCGTGAAAGGATAGCTTCTGAAATAGGGATTCCCAAATTATTACTTAGACCTGATGACTCTGTAGAACTC
>CAIJKT010000019.1 GCA_903821255.1 uncultured Lentisphaeria bacterium
AGTTCCGATAAGCAAAGATAAAGAATCCCCATCCGGACAGTAATGCGTTCCGGTAATTATTGAAGGCGACAAAGAGAAATGGCATATAGTTTTAAGTGGAAAATAACTCCGTCGGTTTTAATCGCCGATGACAGTCTGGTAAACCGGAAGATTATGGAATGTTTCCTGCGGCAGTGCGGATGTTCTGTCCAGGCTACGGTTGACGGGAAACAGGTGCTACAGCAGTTCACCGACAGTAATTGGGATTTAATCTTAATGGATGTAAATATGCCGGTAATGGACGGACTGGAAGCCGCATCCAGGATTCGCGAGATTGAGAAGCAGCGGAATATTCCGGCCCATATTCCGATTGTTGCTTTGACTGCCGGTATTATGCCGGATGAGCAGCTTAAATGTTATGAAGCAGGCATGGATGAAGTAATCGCCAAACCGCTGTCAATAGAAAATCTAAGTTCGGTCTTTAAACATAAACTTTCACATTTGTTCGAATAAATCATTACGGAGGATAAAAAATGAGCGAAGACTCTATTCCTGAATCTCTGGTGGTCCTGGCAAAAGCAACTGCGCTGGAAAACTTCTGCGACAATGCGGAACTGCTGGACGAGATGCTGCAATATTTTGCAGACGGAATAGCTGAAAAACTGACAACCCTGAAAACGGCAATTGCGGCTAAAGATTATCCCGTATGGATTTCCACCGCTCACCTGATCAAAGGCGAAGCCGCCACACTTTGTCTTGAACGAATCAATGCCATAGCATTAAAACTCGAACAGGCCGGCAAACGCCAGGAGCCTGCCGAAGCCGAAGCGATGCTTGCCGTTATGACAACAGAAATGCAGGCTCTTGCCGACATCCTCCCCAAGAAATAGGGATCAATAACAGCGCGTTATTTCCAGTTTGCCCTGATAAGTGCGGCGGTTGCCTCAAGCGCTTCAGGAACGCATCTGGTGTCACTGATTACCGGCATGAAATTAGTATCCCCTGACCAGCGCGGCACAATGTGCATGTGCAGATGATCGGCGATCCCGGCGCCGGCCGCCGTTCCAAGATTGAATCCGACATTAAACGCATCCGGGAATATGGTTTTCTGAAGCACTTCTTTTGACTTTACGCACAGATCCATAAGTTCATGACGCTCTTCAACGGACAATGCTGAAATATCACCAGTATGGGAATATGGCGCAATCATCAGATGCCCGGAATTGTAAGGATAGCGATTCAGGATGACAAATGAAGTACTGCCGCGAAATATCACCAGGTTTTCTTCAGGCCATGCCGGATTGGACGTTTCTTTGCCGCATAAAAAGCAGCGTTTTTCCTTTTCTCCTGTGATAAATTCGATTCTCCATGGCGCCCACAGCGGTCTGTCATTACTCATTATGCGTGTCCCTTTGCTCTTTCAAAAAACGGTTTATTCTAAAATCAGCTTTTTTTTTTCAAAACTGAACCAAAAGTTCTTGCATATTTGCGCTTCCGGTATATATTCTCAGACTTTTGGTTAATTAAACATTAATTACTATTGCTTAATTTAATAACTTTAAATATAACTTTAAAACAAGGTTTAGCAAAAAAATGAAAAAAGATATTCATCCGAAATACGGAAGTACGAAGATCATCTGCGCCTGCGGCGAAGTTTGGGAAACCAAATCCACCCGTAATGACATCAAAGTCGGTATCTGCGCAAAGTGCCACCCGTTCTTTACCGGAAAACAGAAATTTATCGATACAGCGGGCCGGGTTGAAAGATTCCGTCAGCGCTACGGTATCAAGTCTGAACAATAACTTGATCTTTACGCCTGTTAACGCACTCTTCCGCAGTGGCTGTTTAACAGGCGTTTTTTATTTATTCACGGGCTGTTTATGACCCCTCAAGACATCTGCCGCTATATTGAATCCAGCAAACTGCGCTTCAAAGAACTGGAGAGCAAACTGGCTGACCCGGCGATTTATGCGAATCATCTGGAGCTGAAAAAAGTCTCCCGGGAACATCGACGCCTTAACTGCCTTTTCCAGAGTTATGACCGCTGGTGCGCGGCGCTGAAAGAGCTGGAAGAAAACACCGCGATGATGGCCGAACAGGATGAAGAACTCAAAAGCCTTATCCAGGCAGACATTGACGCACTGAATAATGAAATCTCCACGCTTGAATCCACTGTCCGTTTTGCGCTTCTTCCGCCGGATCAGAATGACTCCAGGAATATCATTGTTGAACTCCGTCCCGCGGCCGGCGGCGAAGAAGCCGCGCTGTTTACCGGGGAACTTTTCCGGGCGTATTCCAGATATGCCGAACATAAGAACTGGAAAATGGAAATCCTTGATATGACCGCCAGCGAACTGGGCGGACTGAAAAATGTGGCGTTTTCACTGGCCGGAGAAGATGCCTTTGCCAGGATGAAATATGAAAGCGGAGTGCATCGCGTGCAGCGCATTCCCTCCACAGAATCCGGCGGACGCGTCCATACTTCGACTATTACCGTGGCGGTCATGCCTGAAGCCGAGGAAGTTGAAATCGAGATCAGGGCGGAAGATTTGCGGATTGACGTTTACCGCTCATCCGGACCCGGCGGACAGTGCGTCAACACCACCGACTCCGCCGTGCGCGTCACCCACTTGCCGACCGGACTTGCCGTAGCCAGCCAGCAGGAAAAATCCCAGCACCGCAATAAAGAAATCGCCATGCGAATCCTGCGCGC
>CAIJKT010000020.1 GCA_903821255.1 uncultured Lentisphaeria bacterium
AGGCGGGGCCCCGTTCACTAACGAAGGCGGCCTGAACAGGAAAATCCGTTTACTGACCAATATCATGGGAACCTGGCTGTTTCAGGAAACCCGCCGCGTCTGGAATGAGCCGGGACGCACTCTGGGCTTCGCCGACATGAATAAGATGGCGAAAGCCGCACAGGGACTGCAATTTTTCATTAATCCGAATGACAATACCTTTCTTTCGCCCGGAGATATGCCGGCGAAGGTGGCGGCGTTCTGCAGGGAGCACGGCCAGGGGGATATTCCCGGCGACGGCGCTCTTCTCCGCTGCATTTACGACTCGCTGGCGCTTTATTTCCGGATCAAACTGGAAAAACTTCAGACGATGCTCGGCGTGAAATATGAATGTCTCAATATTGTCGGCGGCGGCACGCAGGACACCCTGCTGATGCAGCTTACCGCCGACTGCCTCGGAATTCCGGTTATCGCCGGTCCGGTCGAAGCTACTGCCATCGGCAATATCATGGCGCAGGCCATCGCCGACGGCGATATTTATTCGCTGGCGGAAGCCAGGGAGATTGTCCGGAAATCTTTTGAAGTTCAGGAATATGTTCCTGAACAGTCAACTAAAAAAGCCTGGGATGCGGCGGCAAAGTCTTTTCTCAAGACCTGTAAATAACCCATAATCAAGGGAAAATAAATGAACTGGTCGGAAGAGACAGTGACCGTTTTCGGCGGCAGCGGTTTTCTTGGAAACCGGATTGTCCGGCAACTGGTCAAGCTGAATTGCGGCAGGATCAAATGCTTCAACCGGAGCGCCGCTCCGGAGCTGGAAAAACTAGGGGTTGAGATTATCCGCGGCGACATCCGGGAACCGGGAGCCGTGAACGATGCCTGCAAGGACTCCTCCGCCGTAATCCATACTTCCGCCAAAGCCGGAATATGGGGTTCCTGGAAAGAATATTACGGAATTAATGTCGAAGGCACCATGAACGTGCTTGCCGCCTGCAATTACAATAAAATACGTCATCTTGTTTATACCAGTTCGCCGAGCGTGGCATATCCGCCGACGCGCGATATTGAAAATCTTGACGAAAACGCGCCCTATCCTGATTCCTATATCGCTCATTACCCCGCGACCAAAGCGATTGCCGAGAAGAATGTCCTCGGTTCACCGTACAAGGAACTGTCGGCGGTTGTTTTAAGGCCGCATCTGCTCTGGGGGCCGGGCGATCCGCATCTGCTGCCCCGTATCGTCCGGAAAGCCGCCGCCGGAAAACTGGTGCGCATCGGCGACGGACATAATCTCGTGGACCTGACCTATGTTGAAAATGCGGCATTTGCCCACATCAAAGCACTGGAATATCTGAAGAATTGCGCGCAGCCGCGGCGGAAAGTTTTTTTCATCAGCGATAATTCCCCGGTCAGGATTTGGAACTGGCTGGACGAACTGCTGGCCAGGTTGTCCATTCCGCCGGTAACGAAATCAATCTCCTACGACAAAGCTTATCTGGCGGGAATTATTTTTGAAACTATTTATCGTGTCATTCCGTTTCTGGGCGAACCGCCGATAACCCGCTTTGTTGCCGGGCAACTGGCGTTTTCACACTATTTCAATATCAGCGCCGCCGTCAGTGAACTGGGCTACCGTCCGGTTGCCATTCCGGCAGTGGCGATGACGGATACGGTTGAATGGCTGAAACAAAACGGTTGAGAGTATTATCATGAAACTTAATATCAGAATATTCACGGCGCTTGTCGCGGCGGCTGTTCTGACGCTGTCCGGTTCCGGCTGCGGCGAAACCGGGGAAGCCGGAAAAGTCATGCATCTCAGCGCCGGCGGCAGAGTCAAAACCATGGATCCGGCGCTGGCCGCCGACCTGGCCAGCCGCAATATTGTGGCGGCTTTTTACGATACGCTGCTGCAATACGACTATACGGCGCGGCCCTATAAACTGACGCCTTCGATGCTGGAATCGATGCCGGTGATTTCCTCCGACCTGAAAACCTTCACTTTTAAACTGCGCCCCGACCTGCTTTTCCAGGACGATGCCTGTTTCAAGGACGGCGCGAAGGATCGCCGGGTCACCGCCCGTGACGTGGTTTTTTCTTTCCTGCGGATTGCGGACGCCAGGCTGTACAGCCCGGTATTCTGGATGTTCCGCGGCAAAATAAAAGGCATTGACGATTTCCGTGAAGCGACATCACTGCTCAAGCCGGGGGATTATTCGCTGTATGACCAGGGCATTGCCGGACTGCGTGTCATTGACGATCGGACATTTGTCATCCGGCTTAATGATCCCGATCCCCGTTTCCTGTTTTCGCTGGCAATCCCTTATTCCTCGATTGTCTCCCGCCGGGCGGTTGAATTCTACGGCGAAGCCATCGCCGGGCATCCGGTCGGCTCCGGGCCTTTCCTGCTGGATAAGTGGATACGGGACTACCGGATCACGCTGTCGCGCAATCCCGAATACCGCACGGAATTTTTCCTGACGGCGGAAAGTCCGGTCGACCGTGTCCGCCCGCTGCCGCTGCTGGATAAAATCACCTGCTACCAGATCAAGCAGCCGATTTCCGCATGGCTGATGTTCCTGCAAGGCGAACTCGACATGAGCGCCCTGGACAAGGACAATCTGGACGCGGTCATCGGCGAAGACCGCCAACTGGTTCCGGCGCTGGCCAAACGCAACATCAGACTGCTGCCGGTGCCGTCATTCGAAATCCGCTATATCGGATTCAATTTCACTGACCCGCTGCTGGCGGAAAACCTGAATCTGCGCAAAGCCGTCAGTCTGGCGTATGACACCAGTGCGCGCGTTAAACATTTCAATTATCAGTTGATGCCGGCGCAGGGACC
>CAIJKT010000021.1 GCA_903821255.1 uncultured Lentisphaeria bacterium
AGCGTAATCGGAATAAATATTCACGACAGGCGTCTTCTGTGGCAAAACGCTTTTCGAGCTCAGACAATGTTTTTGGATAGTCTTCCATATGCTCATACACTACACCTTGTGGTAACTTCCGTCAAGTGCATACCCCATATAAAGTTTTTATAACTGTATCATATTTATTATTTATAACAGGAGATCACCGCCAGCACTTCCAGCGGCTCTTTGCTTATGCACTTGATTGAATGCCCGTTGCCGTCTCCGGTCAGGATCGTGTCGCCGGCGTTCAATATTGCCTGATTCCCGTTGTCATCCGTCTCGGCGGTTCCGCTCAGAATGACGAAGACTTCCTCTTCGTCATCATGCTTATGAAACCCTATGCTGCTGCCCGGTTGCAAGATCAGTTTGGCAAACAGCCGGTTGTTGGCCTTCATTTCGGCGCCGGGCTGCCAGTAATGTTCAATCCTGACGCTGCCATCGCCGCCGCGCATATTTTCTTTGATGTCAAATTTATATTCGCCGGACCTTCTTATCATGACAAAACTCCATATATTTTAAAAATCAGCCATAAAAACTTAAATATAAAATATATACCATGTTCTAATTTTTTTCTATCCCTCCGTCGGAATTTTACCGTCAATGATGAAATTCCATGGCGAATTACTTTGGACGTTTACTACTGAATCGCCACTTGAAAATAATTGTTTTCAGAGTATAATCTATTATGTTTTCTGTTTTTAAGGAACCATGTGCAAATCATGGACTGGTCCGCAACTGTGTATGACGTTTAAGACGTCTGAAGTCAGGAACTTGCAGGAAACTTTCCCGTCTATTTGACGTGATTAACGGGGAATCTTTGGAGTAGTGCGTTACTCACTAAACAAAGGGAATAAAATGAATATGGAATTATTGTCCGGACACAGTCCGGAGCTGTTATTTTTTGCTGCCGGCAATGAACCGCCGGCGTTGAATGTATCCAGCCGAATACTATGCCGGAATAAAATTAAATCCTGCTGTTCAGCATCTCTGACTGTTGCACATCCTGATTTTGCCACATTATTGAGAGGAGTTTGATGATGCAGCCTGGACACGGGGGAAACATTTTAAAGTATGCTGAAACGGCGGGGTGCGCCCCTGAGGATATTCTGGACTTCAGTTCCAGCATCAATCCGCTGGGACCGCCGGAATTTTTGCGCGGGGCGATCAGCCGGGCGGCGGGCAGTCTGATTCGCTATCCAGACCCGGTTTCAGGCAGACTGGTCGAAGCTGCCGCAGAGGTATTTGCCGTCGCCGCTGAACGGATTGTGGCCGGCAACGGTTCCAATCAGTTGATTTTCGCCATTCCCCCGGCTTTGAAAATCAAAAAGGCGCTGATTACGGTGCCTTCCTATATGGATTACGAAAACAGTTGCCGTCTCGCCGGAATGTCGATTGAATATTTCCCGCTGGCGGAGGCGGATAATTTTGTCGCTGATCCTGAAAAGCTGTCTGCCGCATTGCGGCCGGAAATGCTGGTTTTCATCGGGCATCCGGGCAATCCGGCGGGTACGGCGCTGAGCCCGGAAGCCATCCGGGAACTTGCCGCAAAACATCCGGGTACGGTTTTTGTCATTGACGAAGCATTCGCCGATTTCGGCGTTGCTGATTTCACGCTGCTGCCGGAGGTGCCGGAGAATGTGATTGTGCTGCGTTCGCTGACCAAATTTTTCGCCATTCCCGGACTGCGCATCGGTTTTTGTTTCGCATCGCCTGTACTGGCCGGGAAAATCCGGGAATATATTCCGGACTGGTCGGTCAATGCCATCGCTCAGGAAACCGGGATCGGGCTGCTGCGGGACACCGCGGAATATGCGCGCCGCACGATTGAGAACATCAATCATCTGCGGGAGCGGCTCGCAGCTCAGATCGCGGCGGTCGCCGGGCTGAAGGTATATCCGGGAATCGCCAATTATCTGCTGGTGCGCCGTTCGTGCGGCGGCAGGGATTTTTATGAACGCCTGTTGAAAGAATATCACATCGCGGTCAGAGACTGCGGTAATTTTCGCGGCCTGGATGAAAACTATTTCCGGATCGGGCTGCGGTCGGAAGCGGAAAATGACCTGCTTGCGGACGCGATCCGCAATGTGCTTGACGCTACCGTAAAACCCGCCGGCTTTTATCTGAAGAAGGTGCGCCGCAAGCCCTCGCTGATGCTGCAGGGAACCTGTTCCAATGCCGGAAAAAGTATTCTGACTGCCGCGTTCTGCCGGATACTGCTGCAGGACGGCTACGATGTCGCGCCGTTTAAGGCGCAGAATATGGCGTTGAATTCCTATGTCACGCTGGACGGCTGCGAAATGGGCCGCGCCCAGGCGGTGCAGGCCGAAGCCTGCCGCCTGTCGCCGGATGTGCGGATGAATCCGGTGCTGCTCAAACCTTCGAGCGACACCGGCAGCCAGGTGAT
>CAIJKT010000022.1 GCA_903821255.1 uncultured Lentisphaeria bacterium
AGCACCCCCACCCATTCCTATATGAAATATTTGTATAAATATCCGCAGCGTGAATTTCCCTACCGCGACCTTATTGAGAAGAACCGGGGGCGGTCCAGGGATGAAATGGAGTACGAACTGCTCGATACCGGCGTTTTTGACGAAGACCGTTATTTTGACGTATTCATGGAATATGCCAAGGCAAGCCCGGAAGACATGCTTATCCGGATAACCGTTCACAATCGCGGCCCGGAAGCGGCCCGGCTTCGTCTTCTGCCGACGCTGTGGTTCCGGAACACATGGTCCTGGGGCGATGGCGATGAAAAACCTGCCATGTGCAAGGCGGGGCCGGGCGTCGTTAAAGCTGTTCACCATGAACTCGGTGAGCGACTGCTTTATTGCGATGGAGATGCGGAACTGCTTTTCACTGAGAATGAGAGCAATGCGCAGCGTCTCTGGGGGCAGCCCAATGCATCCCCTTACGTCAAGGATGCATTCCACTCCTGCCTTATTTCTGGACAGGGCGATGCGGTGAATCCCGCTAATACAGGGACCAAAGCAGCGGCCCACTACGTGCTGGAAGTTCCAGCACGCGGCAGCCGGACGGTCTGCTTGCGTCTCTCGGCGGTTCCGATGGACAATGCCTTCAAAGACTTTAATCAGATATTCGAAAGCCGGATCCGTGATGCGGATGAATTCTATCAGCGGATTACGGCGCAATCATTGAGCGAAGATGAGCGCCGCGTACACCGCCAGGCGCTGGCGGGCATGCTGTGGAGCAAGCAGTTTTACTATTTCGACCTGGAAAAATGGTTATTGGAGCACAAAAGCCATCCGCTGCTCGATTCTTCGCCCCAGGGGATGCGCAATTCGGAATGGTTTCACATGCTCAATGCCGACGTGATCTCGATGCCGGACAAGTGGGAATACCCCTGGTATGCGGCCTGGGACCTGGCCTTTCACACGATTACCTTGTCGCTGGTCGACTTCGATTTCGCTAAAGAGCAGCTGCTGCTGATGCTGCGCAGCCTCTATTTTCACCCGAACGGGCAGATTCCAGCATACGAATGGAATTTCAGCGATGTGAATCCGCCGGTGCATGCCTGGGCCACGCTCTACCTGTACAAGTACGAACAGGGGTTGGGCCGGACGGATATTCGTTTCCTGGAACGGGCATTCCAGGGGTTGATGCTGAACTTCAACTGGTGGGTGAACCGGAAGGACCCGGCCGGCCGCAACGTGTTTGCCGGGGGATTTCTGGGGCTGGATAACATCGGCGTATTTGACCGGAGTGCGCAGCTTCCCACCGGCGGAACTCTGGAGCAGGCGGACGGCACCGCCTGGATGGCTTTCTATTGCCAGTGCATGCTGGAAATAGCCCTTATCCTTTGTGAATACGATGAGATTTACGAAGAGGTCGCCTTCAAGTTTGTCCAGCATTTCATGTGGATTGCCTATGCCATGGACCGCATCGGCGAGAGTGAGGACAAGATGTGGGACGAGGAGGACGGATTTTTTTATGATCTGCTGAGACTGCCGGACGGACAGGCCATGCGTTTGAAAGTGAGGTCGATGGTGGGGCTGCTGCCGCTGTGCGCGTCCACGGTCTTCGAGGCGGACGCCGCAACACGGTATCCCAAACTTACGGAATTGATAGCGTTGTTCAAGAAACGCCATCCGGAGGTGATTGCTCAGGTTGCTCCGGAGGGCTTCATCGGATACAAAGGGCGGCGTCTCATGTCGATTCTCAGCAGGAAGAAGCTGGAAAGGGTACTTTCCTACATGCTCGACGAGAATGAGTTTCTGGGGCCCCACGGCATCCGTTCACTTTCGAAATATCACCAGAATCATCCATTCACGTTCATGGTGGGGCCGCAGGAGTTTAAGGTGGATTACCTGCCCGGCGAGTCCAACACCGGGATGTTTGGCGGGAACTCCAACTGGCGCGGACCGGTCTGGATGCCTGTCAATGTGCTGTTGATACGCGCGTTATTGAATCTGTATAACTTCTACGGCGACGATTTTAAGGTTCAATGCCCGACCGGTTCCGGGAAATACATGACGCTTTTCGAAGTGGCGAAGGAGATTTCAAGCCGGCTAGCGGGTATTTTCCTGCGTGACGACGCCGGACGTCGCCCGGTCTACGGCGGAACGGCCAAGTTCCAGGAAGATCCGCATTGGCGCGACCTGATCCTTTTTTATGAGTATTTTCACGGAGACAACGGGGCGGGGCTGGGAGCCAGCCATCAGACCGGCTGGACCGGTCTGGTTGCCCTGACCCTGGACTTCTTCGGGCGCATGGATGCCAAAACCTTGCTGGAGACCGAACGCCAGCATCTCCAGGACCAGCTGGTAAAGGGACAAGTGGGAGGAGAACAGATTAAGTGAAAAGACCTTTCCGCCGCATTTGCCTGATACAGAATACAGGCAAATGCCGGAGGTATACTCTGCGCGGTTGAAAATTCAACATGGATGAATAGGGTTGTGGATTGGATTTTTTTCGGTACGACTGACGGGCGATATTTATATCGCCGGAATGAGGAACGGAAAAATACAGCCGCAAGACATTCACCGCAAAGCGGTAGCGTTTCCGCCATGCCGGATATGTGCTGTACGAACTCAGTCGCTACCCTGGTAGCGCCAGCCGCATCCAGCCCATCCTGGCAAAGACGGAATCCGCAATCTTTACTAGCTTTAAGAATGCGATTCGGTATAAATTCTGAATTAATGCAAAACTTGAGTTTTGCAATTGATTCGTTATATCTCCATTTTGAAAAAATGGCAGCTCCATGATTTGAGCGCGACATATATCCCGCTGCCGCTCATTTCACTTCCGGATCTGTCATATTTTTCACCATTCAGAACGTCTGTCAAGCGCAAGGTTTTGCCGTGCAAGTCTTCCTGTGCGAGCCTTATCAATCCTCTTGATTCAGAATCCCCGTAGTTGACGACAATAAGGTAAAGCATGTTGTCCAGCCGCCAAGTCCAGGACAAAAGATTCCTGTCCAGGTTGTTATCCGTGCAGCCGCGAATTTCGCAACTCTGCCAGCTCCCGTTTCGAAATACGTTTTCATTTGTCTGTTTCAGCAGATTCTGATAGAAAGCTGCGAGTTCCTTGCTGGTCTTTTCCACGGGACGTCTTCCCAGGAATACGGGCTCACGAGTTTTGCGGCCCTCGAACTGTCCTTCATAGAAAAGCCGGGCACCGGGCAAAGTCGAGAAAATTACCGCCGCCATTTTTTCTTTCTCGCAGGAGAACGAATTTGCGGCACGGGGTTCATCATGGTTTTCGATGAAACGCAATAATTTGTCCTGATAGGACATCTCTGCAAGCAGATGAAGCCGGATATCTTCAACGCCGCCATGCTCCATGCGATCATAAAGTTTTTTATCATAACAGAAGTCGAACCCGTGCTGCTGGAGTTCCCATTCAAGATCCCAGTATGCCTCGGCGATGAACAGAAATCCGGGAAATTTGGATTTAACCGCCTGGATCAGCGCCGACCAGTAGTCTTCGGACGGTTTTTGCCCGGCCCTCGCGCCCCATGTTTTCTCAAAGATATTGTTCAGCATCAGCATCGCCATGTCGCAGCGCACCCCGTCGCACTGGTCAGCTATTTCTGAAACCGTATCCAGTACCGCTTTTCTCAACTCCGCATTGAATGCATTAAGCTGGAGCACATCCGGCCAGGCCGGGAAGTATGGATCACGGCCCAGGGCTATGATATTGTCCCCGGTTTGAATGAAGGAGGCAGGATCATTGGCAATATCTTCTTCAGAGCCGCGGATGAAATATTCGGGATGAGCAGACGCCCATGGATGATCAGGAGCGACGTGGTTTGGGACAAAGTCAAGAATAAGTTTGATTCCGCGCACGGCGAGCATCTTTCTGGCGCTGGCAAGGCCTGCGGTACCGCCTAGTTCTGTGTCAACAACATAGTCTTTCACGCAGTATGCGGAGCCGGCCAGGTCTTTATCCTGAAAATCCGGGAGGACCGTTATAAATTCTGACATCAAATTATTGTTGGCTGATGCAATCTTTATTCCTGCCGGGCTTCTTTCCCATACCCCCATGAACCAGACCGCATTGACCCCGAGTGATTCCAGATAATCCCATTCCTTGACAGGGACTGATGCGAGAGTGATTTTTTTCGTATATTTCTCACTGAGTTCATGAAGCCATACGAGAGTGTTTATCTCGTATATGACAGGATACTTAGGACATGATTTCATGTTACTTGCTCCTTTGGAGTCGTTCAAAAATAACTGGTACTTTCTACTGGTGTCTCCGGGGGCACTTTCGGCGTTGCCGGTTCGTTACAAAGCTACGGCTTTGCTCCTCTCCGGCAACCACGAAATTTCTCACCGATACCCTCAGTATAAATATACCGCTTATTTCTTTACAACTCCTTTGTTGTTTGTCATTTTTAATTTTAGTATCTTTTGGGTTGCGGGCAAAGCCCCCCTCAATTTTAATCCAGTGTTCTGCGGTATCTCAGCACGCCGATGACAAGTACCGCTACCAGGAAAGTGCCTAATGCGGCGAAGTGTCCGGCGAAATCCATGAAATCTGCTCCGCGCAGGATGATGCCGCGGACAATAACCAGGAAATGAGTCAAGGGCAGAAAATCACCCACCCATTGCGCCCATTCCGGCATGCCGCGAAACGGAAACATGAATCCGGAAAGCAGGAGTGACGGCAGAAAGAAAAAGACCGACATCTGCACTGCCTGGAGCTGGTTTTTCGCCAGAGTCGAAATGGTCACGCCGACCGCCAGATTGGCCGTGATGAAGAAAAATGAAACCAGATAAAGCAGCAGAAGCGAGCCGTTGACGTCAATGTCGAATAATGTTTCCGCCAGTCCCAGCACCAGCGTGATTTGAATATATCCGACGAGGATGTAAGGCGTGATTTTGCCGGTCATTACCTCCAGCGGTTTTACCGGCGTGGACAGCAGGGTTTCCATGGTGCCGCGCTCTTTCTCCCGGGTTACCGCCAGCGAAGTGATAAACACCATGGTCATGGTTAGAATAACTCCCAGCAGTCCGGGTACAATGTTGATCTGGGTTTTTATCTCCGGATTGAAACAGCGGTGGATGCGGGCGTCAACCAGGCTGTCAGCCGGTCGACGCAGCACACCTCTGAAATCTTTTTGCAAGGCGCTGTTAACCAGTCCGTCAACCGCGGCGACCGCATAGGCTACGGTGGCAGGGTCGGCGGCGTCCAGTTCCAGCAGCAGTTGCGGACGCTGTCCTTTGACCAGTTCCCTGGTGAAATTTTCCGGGAAAGAAAGTACAAACTGGACTTCCGATCGTCTCAGCATGTCTGCCGCCTTCTGTTC
>CAIJKT010000023.1 GCA_903821255.1 uncultured Lentisphaeria bacterium
AGAGTCCCGTGCTCAAGCGCTTTCACATCATCATCAGCCATCTTCCGCCCTATTTCTCCGGCAATCAGTTCCTGAGTGACTTTGCCATTCCAATTCTCCAAGTTAAGAAGCTTTTTCAGGTATTCGTTGACAAACAAGACGCGGCCCGTCTCCTCCTTGATAAATGCCGCCGCCGGCAAGTTGGCCATAAATGCGCCGAACCTCTCCTCGCTATCTCCTAACGCCACTTCCATCAGCTTGCGGTCGGTAATGTCGCGGATGATATGAACCGCTCCTGATAATTTTTTATCGGCATCGAAAAATGGATCCACCGTAATATCGAACCACTTGTCTCCGATTTTCAGTTCCACGCTTTCACGCCGCAAGGTCTTTTTCATTGTTTTTATTGGACAGTTACGGGGAGGAGTCTTTGTTCCGTGAACGACTTCCCAGCACGGTTTCCCGATAATCGCCATGCGGTTTTTTGGGAATAAATCATTCATCGCTTTATTGCAGCGTACAATACATTGAGCGTCGTCGAGCAGGCAAACAGCATCGTTTACTGCATCGAAAGTGGTTTGCCATTGAGCGGCAGCTTTTGCCAGCTCCTCCTTTGCCAGTTTAAGATCGGTGACATCAGCCGCAGTGACAAGACACTGCTGTTCATCTTCTGAAACAATCCCTTCGAGCTGAACGAAGCCGGAAGGATTTAATTGAATCAACAACCTTATTTCACAGGTCTGCCTGGAACACGATTTAAATGCTTTACATAAAAAATCATTGAAAACGGTCTGTGTATCACTGGTGACAAATTCTTTGAAGTTGCTGTTGATCAGAGAAGAACGTTTCTTGCCAAGCAGTCTGATTCCGCTGTGGTTCAACTCGCAGATGATGCCATCGGGGGCGAGAGTGAAATATGCGGCAGGCGCAAAAGCGTAAAGTGCGGCGAATTTATCAGTAACTGTCTCGGACAGGGTGGAGGTTTCTGCAGAAGACGTTATTTTTTTTGCTGACAAAGACTGTTTTTTTATTTTTTCTTCAGATTTATGTCGAAGCAGCGCCGCTTCCGGAGAATTCATCTTTTCTTTTTTCATGGCATCTTCACTTCTCTTTACTGGTTATTTCTAAAAAAGAGCGGTCAGACGTAAATATCCTCTATGGCTATATCATATTTCATCATTTAAGGACTTCAAACTCTCATAAATAAAATTCTGTAAATATATTCAAACAGGCAATAGGTCAGAAAGGAAAAGCTTACCGGAAGAGATAGTGTGTCTACAATGCGAAAACGGCTACATTCCCGCCATGCCGGATATCCGCCTGGCAAGTTCAGTTAATTATTGGGATTGGAACTATGGCAATCAGCCATAATTCCCATAAGATGACCGTTATTTCTTTTCCGGTTTGTTTTTCAGAATGACTTCAATTCGGCTGAGCTCGTCATCCGAAAATGCCAGATTCTTCAGAGCAATGACATTCTCTTCAATCTGCGATACTTTGCTGGCCCCGATCAGCACTGAAGTTATCCGGCGGTCTTTGAGAATCCAGGCCAGGGCCATTTGGGCCAGCGACTGGCCGCGCTCCCGGGCAATGGTGTTCAAGGCGCGGACCTTGTTGATTACTTCCTCGGTGATGTTTTCCTTCTTCAGGAACACGATACCTTTGCCGGCGCGGGAATCATCCGGAATGCCGTTGAGGTAACGCGAAGTCAGCAGTCCCTGGGCGAGGGGACAGAATGCGATCGCGCCGATACCTTCCTCTTCCAGCACGTCAAGCAGGCCGTCTTCGACCCAGCGGTTCAGCATGCTGTAGGACGGCTGATGAATCAGGCACGGTGTGCCGAGATCGCGCAGGATTTTCGCCGCCAGACGGGTTTCGGACGGAGGATAGGAAGAAATGCCCGCGTAAAGGGCCTTGCCCTGGCGCACCGCGGTGTCCAATGCGGTCATCGTCTCTTCCAGCGGGGTGTCCGGATCCAGGCGGTGCGAATAGAAAATATCCACATATTCCAGGCCCATGCGCTTGAGGCTCTGGTCCAGGCTGGCCAGCAGATACTTGCGGGAACCCCATTCGCCGTAAGGCCCGGGCCACATCAGGTATCCGGCTTTGGTGGAAATCACCAGTTCATCGCGGTGCGCATCCAGTCCTTCGCACAAAATCCTGCCGAATTTAGACTCGGCGGCACCCGGCTTCGGACCGTAGTTATTGGCCAGATCGAAATGGGTGATGCCAAGGTCGAATGCCCGGTAAATCATATTCCGGCAGTTCTCGAAAGCGTCATTATCGCCGAAGTTGTTCCACAGTCCCAGCGAAAGCGCGGGCAGTTTGAGTCCGCTTCTGCCGCAGCGGTTATACGTCATTTTAGTATATCTCTGTTCATCCGGATTATAGCTCATTTCATTCACCTTTGATTAATAATTAAGAATAGTACATCTAAATTATATCAGAAAGTTGCAAATTTTAAAACAGCAACCGCAATAAAAAAGCTTTTTTAATTTTAAAAGCAGTAATGGATAAGCAGAAAAGGCGTAAATAGAATTGCCGCGATGACGAGAATGATTCCGTCCATGACGAGCGTGACCAGACAGGCTCTGCCGAGAGGTATCTTGATGCGTGAACTCACGAAGCCGGCCTGAACCAGAAATTGCGCCAGCAGCAGTAAGAGTATTTGGATCACAATTGCGGGAGTGGAGCGCGCAATTGCAGATTTTCCGGCAGCTCCAAGCGCAACGAAAAAAGTCAGCACCAGAAAGATATTCACGATGCCGGGCAGCAGAATAGCCATATATGCATTCCAGTATGCCACCTTCAACTTCTGAACCCATCTGACGGCAGCCTGAAGTATGAGTGCTCCGATAAAACTTCCGATCAATGTATTAATAGTCAAATGCACCAATCCAGCTTCCATATCAATCATTAATGCCGCCGTCATACTGACCTCTTCTTTTTTTCTTGATTAATACTGCACCTAAATTATATCAGAAAGTTGTAAATTTTAAAACCGGAACCGCAACAAAAAAGCTTTTTTATTTGATCCGGCACCGGAATTACAGCTTGTGTTTACTGACGGCACTATGGAAAAAATCACTGTACGCATTAAAGTATATGTGTGAACACGGCAAATATAGCAGGATGTCCGGATTTATGTATTACAAAGAGGAAAATGATCTTTTCGCAAGAGAAAGTTCCTTAAGATATTGCGACTTGAAAGTCGTAAATTCTTTCGATCTTTTCTTTCTTGGCATTAGTTTTTTCAAATCCAAACAGGATTTTTCCTATCGCAGACATTGTCATCCGGCCTATGAGATCATCATCCCGACAGCAGGAGGTTACAGGTGTCTGCTGAATAATCAGGAATTGTCTGTGCGGGTCGGTGAATTGCTGCTGGTGCAGGAAGGAGACTGGCATCAGGACATTTTGCATCCGGGTACCGAATTTACCATTATTACTTTCGCGATCAATAATCCGGGTGATGGACATTTGGACAATACCAACCCCGGGAATGCCAATATCAAGCGAAAATTATTCCAGGATGGCGTGACTCCGGACGACCAGAAAATTAAATGTCCGGAGGATGAATTCTTCACCTCCGTTTTTAAGCAACTGGTTGCAGCCGGAACCGCCGAAAATCATTCCAATACGTTCTATATTATGGATAGTCTTTTCCGGGCGCTTTTCTGGAAAATTATCTTCCTGTTTCCCGAATGGCAGCTTTCGGCGACATTTACAAGAAGTTTGGGCGATGAAGCGATGAGGCGCACATTGTTTGAAATATTTGAAAAGCATATTCACGGTAAATTAAATATCGCGGAAATTGCCGCCGGCATGAATATGAGCAGAAGTTCGTTGACCCATAAATACAAAACCATTATTGGCGAACCCCCGGTTGAAGCATTTACAAGGTATAAACTAAGCAGACTTGAGCCGTTCCTGAAAGATCCGCGAGCTACAATTAAAGAGATAAGTGAAATGTTTGGATTTGAAAATCAGTTCCATTTTTCCAGAATTTTCAAACGCTTTTACGGCATCAGCCCCACGAAATACCGGAAAATACATTAAACGTCTGATTTTTCACCCGGGAGGCGTTAAAACTGAACATTTGCCCTAATGGATATGTTTTTGCTTTCTGGGGCATATCTTTTTCACAACTTTTGAGTTATTATTAATTGTACATGAGAAAAGTAAAATAATATTAAAGGGTGGAAAGAGAACAAATATGAAATCTTCGGTTTCAGTGATATTCATAAGTCTAATGATTTGGATGCCATACCAATTATCGGCAGAAACACTATGGCAACTGGGACAAAAGGATAACAGCGCTAACGAGTTTATTGAATATAAACCACGGGAATTTGGCTTCAATCAATATTTGACGAAAAATAAAAACTTTGATAAAAGCAGCAGAATTTTTTGTTATAATCTTGGCGATGATAAAATAATACCGCGTCCGCAACTGCCGGCCGGGATATCCAGCCAGTCATGTAATATTTTCAGCCCCACGCTTGTAAATAGCCTCTCCCTGGAATGGATTTCCGATATCAGCGCATCCGCATTGCTGAAAATTACTTTTTCCGACTTCCCTGTCGCGCTTAATCAAGGCGCAATATTTTTCCGGACGGAACTGCCGGATGGCAATATTGCCTATAAAGAGATAGTTAAAACCGGAATGGCCATTCCGCTAACTGTACATCAGGGAACGAATAGAATTACTTTCAGCCTGCTGCCGAGCATTGGACTGAACTATGTATTTTTTGATAATATTTGTCTGGAGAAAGTCACTTCCGGCATTCCTTCACTTCCGCCGGTAATTGAATCTGACAGCAAAGTATTCGCGAACTGTTTTTCCGCAGCGGAAAAGAGAAATATGGGAATTTCTATCTATAATTTGCAGAACCGTAAAAACATTCTACTGGAATGGCGTATTCTGGATTTTAACGGGAAAGCCACTAAAGCAGGAAAAGAGGCATTGGACTCAAGTCATCGGGAATTTACTTTTGACGATTTACCGTCCGGCTATTATGAATTGAAGCTGAAGCTGATTGACGGCAATAATCAGCCGCTGGTACTGGCCACCGGCAAGGACAGTCATTGCGTGTCATTCTGCATAATTGATGAAGCTCCGGTGACCAGATCAGTCAGCTCGCCATTCGGGGCGCATGCTCCGAGGTACATGGGCTACCAAGCTATCGCTTATGATGAGAATACAGATTTGCAGTTCGTGCGTCTTGCCAGAAAAGCCGGTGTGAAGTGGAACAGAATTTTCATCTCATGGTACGGGATCGAATCTGAGCGCGGCCAGTATAACTGGGAATATTACGATACGATCATAGATGAGTCCGCAAAACAGGGGATTTGCACCCTTGGCGTAATTTTCCCGCTGATTCCGGATTGGGCCAGCACGTCACAGGAGGAGAGAAAAGGCTGGTATGGCATGCCGCTAAAGCGCTGGGCCAGGCCCGACCTTAAAGATTATGCTGAATATGTCCGCACTCTGGTTAGCCGTTACAAGGGTAAAGTCCAATATTGGGAAGTATGCAACGAGCCTGCGGCCTGGCCGATGTCATGCTACTTTTACGGCACCGCTGATGATTATGCCGCCATACTGAAAACGGCATGGGAAGCAGCCAAGTCGGCAGATCCTGAATGCCTGATTCTGCCCGGCGGCATGGCATTGGGCCAGGTTCAGCAATTTTTTCCGGATATTTTGAAAAAAGGCGCCGCTGAACATTTCGACATGCTGTCGGTTCACTACAGCAGTCCAAGCGATATTAGAATTTACCGGGCAATCATGCAGAATTCCGGCGTCAGCAAAAATATTATCGATTCTGAAAATGCGGCACTGGCGTGTCAGCAAAATTGGACGGTCGAAACCAAAGACCGCAAGCCCGGCATGGAACAACAGGCCGCGACGGACCTGGTCAAACTTTATGTTCAACTTCTGGGTGAAGATGTTCGTAAAATATTCCAGTTCACTTTTCGCAACTTTTTGAATCCTGATAATTCCGTTTCCCCTTCTATAATTACTTATCGGGTAATGACTCAAATGCTGGAAGGCAAGCAATTTAAAAGCAGAAAAATCATGGATTCCTGTGAACTGTATTTCTTCAACAATGCTCAATCCGGAGATGCCGTCATGGTATTATGGAGCACGGGCGCTGATGCAAAAAAAATAAGTTTGCCGGTCGGCCAGGCGTCTCAAGTCCGGTTGACAGAGGCCTGCGGCATCAGCCATGAACTGAACGCCGCTAACGAAGTCGTCTGCTTCTCCGCTTCATCTGCACCAGTTTACATAACTGGAATACCGGCGGAAACCGCCGATTTTATCATAGCCGAGGGCATTACGCCGGAAACGCTGCTGGCGACGCCGGAGAATCAACAGCTTAACCTTACGCTGAAAATCAAAAATACTTTCAATAAACCACTCATCGGCAACCTGCGCATAATTGGCCCCGTGAACTGGCAGATTGATTTGCCGGAACAGGCAATTAACCTGAAACCGCAAGATACTCTGCAAAAGACTATTGCCGTAAAAATGCCGGTAAATGTTGTTCCAGGAGTATATGTCATCACTGCGGATTTTACGATGGAGCGCATAAAATTCAGCGAAAAAGCAACCGTGTATGTCTCTTCTGTCATTCCCGGAAAAAACATGCTGGATAATCCCGGTTCTAAAGAAAGCGACAAAAACAACAAACCGGCGCAGTGGAGTTACGGCATGTTAAGTCAGAGCGCTGCGGATGGCAAATATTCGCTCCAGTTCGAAAATATTCCGGATAAAAAATGGCAATGGTCCATTTACCAGACCCCAATTTCTGTCTTAACCGGTGGAAGATACGTATTTAAAGCCAAGGCGCAAGGTCGCCATGCCAGTCTCAATATTCGCATGATTGAATGTGACGGCAACGGGAAAAAACTATCGGAACAGAACCTGCTTAGAACTCCGCTCACGGATCAATGGGAAGAATATTCCGGCATTTACGTTGCGCCGGAGAAAGTCGTAACTGTCAAGCCGATGCTTGTTTATGCCCCGACAGACGGAGACGCTCTGTCAGCCGCCTCGATCAATAATGTCTCATTCATCCTGGCTGGACTTCCGGGGCAACAAGTCAACCTTGCCAAGCTTGAATTCTCCGGTACGGCAACCAGGGCGAATAATGGAGTAAACATTGACGGAAACATCGATGAATTCATTTCATCCTGTCAGCCTCTGTTATTCAAGCCTGTATTCAAAGGCAATGGCTGGCAGGGCAAAGATGATCTGAGCGGAAGATTTTTCTTAAAATGGGACGAGCAGAATCTTTATCTCGCTGCGGAAATCACTGATGACGCCCATACCGTCAATGACTTGTCCGCTTCAGAACGTTCACGCCGCGGATTTATGTTTGACAGTCTCCAGTTTGCAATCGCCCCTGATAACTCTGATGATCCCAACAATTATATAGAATTCACGCTCTGTCAAACTCCGGATGGTCCGCAACTCTATCGCGAACATGTTATCATAACGCCGGAAATGCCGGTGGGAGCGTCAGATATTGGAGTCGTAAAAAACGCCAGGTCTGTTATCAGCCGTAAAGGGAATAAAACTTATTACGAATTGTCCATTCCGGTATTTCAATTGTATCCGCTGTCGCTGAAAGCTGATAAAATAATTGGATTTTCCATATTGGTCAATGACAATGATGGAAAAGGACGGAAAGGATATCTGGAATGGTCATCAGGCATCGGAGCAGGTAAAAATCCGGCACAGTATGGTCAAATAAATCTTAAATAAGGAGTAGTGTATGAATTTAAAATCAGATTGCCGCAGTTCCATTATTATTGAATTAAAACAGAAAGGTATTATTATGGACGCTAAATTAAACCGGCGGAATTTCACACTTATCGAACTCCTCGTGGTGATCGCGATCATCGCGATTTTGGCCTCAATGCTGCTGCCGGCATTGAACAAGGCGCGAGTTACAGCGCGTCGGATATCATGCACTAACAACCTGAAACAACTTGGTTTAAGTGCCCTGGCCTACAGTGATGACCAGAAGGGATACATGTTGCCGGTTTTTAACTGTCCGGCGCTGACACTTTATTGGAACGAAATACTTTATAATAACAAATATGTTACTCTCAAGCAATTCAAATGTCCGGAACAGGCGCAGGGCTGGGCATGGAGAACCACCATAGATTATGGCATTAACAATGACTTATATACGGCAGTTGGCGGAGAAACCGGTTCTCCGCGGTTGACATCGCAAAAACGGCCTTCCTCCAAAGTGTTCTTTGTCGATTCCTATGCCTCGCTGGCGACTGGCGGAACTAACTTTGACAAAGGATTCTGGCGAGTCAGGTTCAGCGGGACGACGAATAATGTAAACTATGGCAGACCGGCCGAGCGGCACGGACTGCAGTGCAATATCGTATGGGTGGACGGGCATTGTTCCCAAATGACCGGGAAAACGCCTAATTTCCCATATTCCGATTCTCCGTTTACATATAGTTATTCTGCCGTTGTCATAGGTAACAATGATAATCCATTGCGCTGGTAGTAAAGCAATTTAAATTCCCGGCAACCGGTAAAAGCGAAGTACAGAAATTTGCTGTATAATCAGCAAAATTACTGGATACCTGAATATAATTTGTAGAACATAATATTGATGGAAGTGAAAATGAAGTTTGATACGTGTCTGCAGCTTAAGAAATCGCGGTGCAATCCATTGATAAAACCGTCAATGGCGCCATTTGAATCAACGCTGACTTATAATGCAGGTATTACAAAGTACCAGGGCAAGTACGTCATGCTGTTCCGGAACGATTACGGCTATTCCCGGGAAGACATGCGCCGCCTGAAACATAAGGTGTTCCCGCAAATCAGGATCAACCTTGGACTGGCGGTAAGTGATGACGGCATTGACTGGCGGATCAAGCCTGAACCGGTACTCCCGATTCCATTGACGGAAGAAATATTGCGGGTGTACGATCCCCGGCTTACTGTTGTCGAGGATAGATGCTATCTCTGTTTCGCCGCTGACACCCGTCACGGCATTTGCGGGGGGATTGCCGTCACTGACGATCTTGAGAAATTCGAACTGCTGTCGCTGTCGGTGCCGGACAACCGCAATATGGTACTGTTTCCGGAAAAAATCAACGGTATGTTCGTGCGCCTGGAGCGTCCGTTCCCGATTTACGGACGGGGAGCCCCTGAAGCCTTTGACATCTGGATTTCCGATTCACCGGACTGCAAATACTGGGGCAACAGCCGGTTGCTGCTGGGGTCTGAAAAAGTACCGTTCAGCAACTGCAAGATCGGCCCGGCGGCCCCGCCGGTCAAAACCCGTGCCGGCTGGCTTACCACATTCCACGCTGTATGGAAGCATACGGACAAGGAACTGCTCAGTTGGCACGGCGGCTGGAACAAGGAATACTTC
>CAIJKT010000024.1 GCA_903821255.1 uncultured Lentisphaeria bacterium
ACCAGCATCATGTCTTCGAACTCCTCGGTCTCTTTTTTGCTGAAGCCGTCACCGGCATCGGCGGGACACATGGACATGTATTCCGCCAGCGCCTGCGACCCGGCAATTTCCGACGGATCGAGCTCCGGTTCCGCTTTGGGCTGTTCCGCCTTCTCTTCCAACTTTTCTCGCTTTTCTTTCCCGCAGCCGCGGGACCCGCAAGGCGGGGCCTTAATGCCTTTCCTTCTGTCGCTGCGCTCCAGCCAGTACTGGATTGCTTTGAGATTGGGAATGGCGCTTTTGACGGTGGTGCGGGTCCGGCCCTCGTCGTCGGTCACGGTACTGGTGATCAGATAATCGCCCAGCGCCAGTTCCAGCAGGCGGTTTTCCACCCGGCTGTCAACGGCGTCCCGGCCAAGCTCAATCGCCTCGGCAAACCGCGGATGCTGCTGTTTGTAGTTATAGAGCGATGAACGCGAGATGTCCATTTTGTAAGCGATCTGACTGTCGGTCAGCCCTTCTGCCGCGAAATTCATTGCGCGTTCCGGAAAACTTTCGTCGTACTTTGTTTCAGCCATGATACCCGTCTCCTGTTTTTTTTGTTTTAACGAACACTCGTTTTCATAAGTGATCTCTTTTTACTATTACAGATTTTGTCAATCAGAAGAGTGATTTTTGAACTTAAGAAGCGTGATTTTTTTCTGTTTTAAAATTGAATGTCTTAATCGGTTTGTTTTTTGTTGAAAATGTGATATAAGTATTTAGCAGGCAGTAAATTAAAGCGTAATTTCAGGAATTTTGCAGAGTGAATCGAAAAAATTCAGAAAACAGCATTTTACATATCCATTGCGGCGATGTCGCAGCGGAAATTATGCGGGCGTCTTTAATTCCGGGCGATATTCTAGTCTGGCGCGAAATCTATCTGGAAGGCCCGGTCTCCGGCAATCTGTCAGATTCCGAATTCCGGAAAAGCCGGGCGTTATTTTTAAGCAGTTTCGGCTTTTCCTATTATGAAATTCTGGAAGCAATCGAACTGATGTACCAGCGGCTGGGCGAAGTTGGAAAGTACCGGGAAGTTGTGCTGTGGTTTGACGCCTGCATGTTTGATCAGACAATCCTCATCCATATCCTTGACCGGTTGTCCAGGCTCCATTTGATCGGTACGAATGTTACCCAGGTCAGTGTTGCCGGCCGCGGACTCGGAGAATTTTCCTCTTCCGAAATGTTCTCGCTGTTTGACGGCAGACGCAAGGTTACCGCGCAGGAATATGCCGTAGCCACGCAGGCATGGCGGGCGTTCAGCTCACATAATCCCAACGCGATTGAGCTGTTTTTAGAAAGTGAATTTACCGGGCTGCCCTATCTGAAGGCAGCGCTCCGGCGCCATCTGCGGCAATATCCGGCGATAGATAACGGATTGAATCTGCTGCAGAAGAATGCGTTGAAATCGGTTGCCTCCGGCATCAATAAACTGACGCCATTGTTCAAACACGTTTCAGCGCTGGAAAAAGAGCGCTTTCTGGGTGATACGAGTTTCTGGGCGTGTCTGGATGAAATGGCGGAATGTGCCCATCCGGCGCTGAAGATCGAGGGCCCGGAAAGGATCAAGCGGCCGGTCACCGACCATTTGATCGACATGGACCGCTGGACGCTGGATATAACCCCTTTCGGCCGCGAATTGCTGGAGAAGAATTGCGACTGGATAGATAAAAACGGCATTGACCGGTGGCTTGGCGGCGTTCATCTGCTGGGCACTGAACAAATCTGGCGTCTGGATGAAACCACCGGCAGCCTGGTTAAGAATACATAAAGCTATTTACTTGTACAAGCCCGGATTAATGTTCAGTTTCTGGATCTTATAGTGGATGATGCGCTGCGTAATGCCGAGCTGACGGGCGGCGGCGGCGACATTGCTCCGCTTCAGTTTCAGGGCGTCAACAATCAACTCCCGCTCAAATGACGAGACCAGCGTCTCCAGATCGGCATTTTTTTCCGGCACAATCGTGGCGGTATTGGTGGCCTGTCCGGTCTGCAGCGACGGCGGCAGATTGTAACCGTGAATGACGTTGTCGCTGGCGGTCAGCACCGCGCGCTCAATGCAGTTCTCCAGTTCGCGGACATTGCCCGGCCAGTGATAAGCCATCATCATATTGATCGCCGGGGTCGAAATGCGCTTGATCGAACGGTCGTAAAGACGGTTGTATTTTTCCAGGAAATGGTCGGCCAGAAGCATGATGTCCGAGCGCCTTTCCTTTAAATCAGGCAGATGTATCGGGAACACGTTCAGCCGGTAATACAGGTCTTCCCGGAACAGATTGTCGATCATGAGTTTTTCCAGATTGCGGCTGGTCGCGGCCAGGACGCGGACATCGACTTTGATCGGCTCGTTGCTGCCGATGCGTTCAAAGGTTTTTTCCTGTAGAAAACGCAGCAGTTTTACCTGAACCGGCTGGCTGAGATCGCCTATTTCATCCAGAAACAGCGTTCCGGTGCTGGCGGCTTCGATTCTGCCGGTGCGCCGGCTGATGGCGCCGGTAAAAG
>CAIJKT010000025.1 GCA_903821255.1 uncultured Lentisphaeria bacterium
CTGCCGCAAGCGCATCAATGTAATGCCGCTGGGCTCCGGCGCGCTGGCCGGCACCACCCTGCCGATCAACCGTGAATTTGTCCGGGAGAAACTCGGATTCGACGCGATCACCGCCAACAGCATGGACGCCGTCGCCGACCGGGATTTCGCGATTGAACTGCTGAGCGCCCTGTCCATCTTCGCCATGCACATATCCAGGCTGTCCGAAGATATAATCCTCTGGTGTTCACAGGAATACAACTTTATTGAGCTGGCGGATGCGTTCTGCACCGGCTCCAGCCTGATGCCGCAAAAGAAAAATCCCGACATTGCCGAGCTTTCACGCGGCAAAACCGCACGGGTTTACGGCGCACTGATGGCGCTGCTGACATTGTGCAAAGGGCTGCCGCTGACCTACAACCGCGACCTACAGGAGGATAAGGAACAGATTTTTGACGCCATCGACACCGTGAAAAAGATACTCCGCGTATACCCGCCGATGATCACCACGCTGTCGCTGAAAGCGGAGAATATGCTGAAAGCGGCTTCCGATCCGGCATTGATGGCAACCGACCTGGCCGAAAAGCTCGTCGAGCTCGGGGTGCCGTTCAGAAACGCCCATCATCGCGTCGGCGCATTCGTCAAGTGGTGCCGGGAAAACGGCACAGCGCTGAATGAAGTTTCACTTGAAGAAATGCGCGTCTCCATTCCGGAAGCCACGCCTGATTTCCTGGATTTGTTCGCCCCCGAAAGCAGCGTCGCGAAGCGGGAAGTGCCCGGCGGCACCGGGTTTAAAACCGTCCGCGCCAATATTGACCTGTGGATAAAACGGCTTGAATAATTGTTATTTTTCCGCATCTTCAATCTGGGAAACATATCCGGCCCAGGTTTTGATAATGGGGTTTGAAGAAGATTTCATTTTCTGCGCCTGGCTCATATTGCCGTCGGAAGCCGGGGGCTGCGCCACCGGTCCGGCTGGAGCCTGGGCCGCCGGCGTGGAAGTATGGACATCGCCAAGGTGATGAAAATCATCATTGCCGAAAGCATTTTGATTGAATGACACCCCGGAGGCCGTATTGCCGAAAGGATGGTCAAATGAAGCAGGCGGAGCCGGATTATGAGCTGTATTCGTTGTATTTTGAGCCGGGACTGCGGCATTATTACTCTGGACTTCACCGGCCACGGCCTGAACCGGATCAACTTTTTTCGCCTCGTCGCGTTCCTGCTGCCCTTTGCAGAACTCGGCAAAGGCTTCTTCTTCCTGCTTGAATTTTTTGACAATATTTGAAGACTCACTCAACCCGAACAGGTTGTGATCTTCATCCAGAAAAAGCATCACTCCCCCGATCAGCCCGATTATCACGAACAAAGCAACTATAAAATGCATTTCCCCGCCCCGTCTTTAATGTAATATTTAATATATTATAGCAATCATTCCTCAAAAAACAAATTATCATAAAATGCGGTAAACAACTAATCCTTTTCAAAACTCTCGATAGTGGACACGTAACCGCTCCACACCTTCACTATACTGCCTGCGGCGGAATCCGGCTGACTGTTCTGATTGCCGGCCGGTTGTGCCTGACTGCCATTTACCGGCGGCTGGTTGACTGCATAGTTCGCGGCGCGCGACGCCGGCGGCAGTCTCAAATTAAGCGGCGGACCGAAAGGGTGCTCCAGCCGCCTGATCTCCAGACGCGGACCGAAAGGATGTAAATTCATTTTCAGGCCGGAAGTCTGCCGTGGAGCGATTTTAACATTTTCATGTACCTGCCGCGCCTGGCTGAATTGCTGGAAACGGGATTTCTCATCCTGCTGCTGTCTGGCATACTTGGAAGCGTTTTCCAGCATGCCGAGCATACGATAGCTTTTAAACATGCATCCAAGAATCGTTATTCCGATCACCATGATGACAAGCATATTGAAGGCAGCGCGCATATTTTCCTCCGTAAAAAATAATCCTCAGAGTTTATTATAACTCCAGGATGCATATTTTTCTATATGGAATACCACGCGCCTTCATTACTTATGGATGGCAGCGGCGGTTATTTTGATGCCGGTTTAGCTTTGCTTTTATTCCTGTTTATAAAGTCATCAATCAATGACCGGGAAATGCTTCCCGGCGCCGGTATCTCCGGGAGAGTATCAGCGGTAAACCAGTCCGCCTCAGTAATCTCAGTGCCGTCAGGACGGATTTCACCCGATTCATGTTCAGCCGTAAAACCCAGCATCAGGGAATTCGGGAAAGGCCATGACTGACTGTC
>CAIJKT010000026.1 GCA_903821255.1 uncultured Lentisphaeria bacterium
CCACGCCTGGTTTGCCGCCACAATGGCGGAAAACTTTTTTCTCATGGCTTCTTTAAAGTCATTTCTGGATATTTTCTTAGTGTTGTTATACAGTACTTCATTAAAAAGCTCATAGCAGAAAACCGGATATTTCCTGGTGTATTGCATCCAGGTTTTGAATAATTCGCGGTAAGCGTCCACCCCCAATGGATTATACGGATCATATGCGAAAAAATGCCCGACATCCACAACTTCCGGCAAATATGTTTTCAGCGCATTATAATATCCGCTGGCTTTGTGTTCATGCCAGAACATAAGCCCGTTTCGCATGGACCGCTGCATGACCGCCTCATACCACGGGTTTGGGCTCCATTGAATTTCAATCCTGTCCCCGTCAACTTTCGGCGGATAGAGCGAATATATCTGGTCTGCATTGTAGTCATAAAGATCGATGTCAAGCGTTCTGAACAGCCACGGCGGCCCCTCATTGTCCATCTGCCATCCGCCGATCAGAAAGACCGGTTTGCCGTTGCGGAAGAAGTTCCGGCCTTTAATTGTGACATTCTGGACTTTCTCAGGCAAAACTTCATTGCAGACAGGCGCTTTATCCGGGAATATAATCGGCTTAATCACCGGCGTATATTTTTTCTGTACGGCTCCTGTCGCATGAGTGTCAGTGCCGGTTAAAAACTCCATTTTTTTAACTGCAAATACTGTTCCGGCGGGAAATGACTCAAACCGCACGGAACCGATATCTTTCGGATCAAGTTGACCGTCTTTTACTTTAGCTCCGCCATATGTTACCAAAGAAAATTTTGACAATGGAATTTCATGAGTCTGCCACTCTTTGGTTAAAGGAACAGCGTAATAATATCGTTCTTCGCCGTTTTTCTCCTGAATTATAACAGTTATTGTGTCTCGCTGATTGCCTTCCTCCGCCTTGAGACAAAGTTTCAGCGCAATGGGAACCGCCCCTTTTAGTGCTCCGGCCGGAAGTGTTTTCGCGGCAGTGCCGGACTGCTGGCGGAAATCAAATAAAAGCGTTTTTTCTTCACCGCTTTGCAACTGCAACCGGATATTTTCTTTCGGCCATGTGTGCCATCCCGCAAGTTTATCTTTAGCAAAGTCATCAATAATATATGTGCCAGTATCTGCGAATACAGAGCAAAACGCAAGAGCAGCAACAATGAATGATGTTATTATATGTCTCATCCTGAACCCTTTATTTAATTAAAGTAGACTCGCGTATTTTTAATTCCGGTTTTATTATAATAATCGGGACATCAGAGTCCGGACTGGAGCAGAGATTTACTATCATCTCCGCGGAAACTTCCGCCATTCGCGCAAAAGACTGAGTTATTGAAGTCAGTTTCGGCTTTATTCCGGCAAGAATCCACGGGAAAGTGTCATAAACTATCACCGCGATGTCCTCCGGAATTCTCAACTTTCTCTTTTTAATAGCGTCAACAGCCCACAAAGCGGCCCAGTCTTCACATACAATAATCGAGTCAATCGGCGGACCCTTTCGCAAAATCCCGTTCAGCGCGGCGATAGTTCCTTTTGAGTCTTTCGGTTTTATGGCCTGCGCTACCGCCTGCTCCGGCAATATTCCGCTATCTGCCAGGGCGCTCCGGAATCCGCTCAACCTTCTTTCTGTCCATGGCTCATGATTGAAATACATTAAAAGCGGTCTTTTCCTGCCGATGTCAACAAGATGTCGTGCGGCCATATAAGTTCCCTCAAAATTGTCCATGTCAACCATTGGCACGCGTCTCATGCCTTTCATTTCCCCCATCACGACAAATTTTATTCCTTTATTTTGCATAAGCATGATTTCTTTGTCGGACGGCTGGTAATTTATAAAAATATATCCGTCGTATGTACTTAAATCATGATTCCTTTCCGCCAGACAGTCCAGTATTTTTTCTGATGGTTTCACCGGGATAATCTCATGCTTAAAAGCAGGAAATCTTATTTGTGCTTTGTAGAAACCCAGAAAAATCTGGCTGTAATACGGGTCTATCTCAAGCGGATAGTCAGTCTGAACGCAAACACAGCCTATTTTAAGTTTCTTGATTACTGGCTTAGATGCCGGAATATAAGGTTTATTGGAGACAAAGGTGCCGCGCCTTCTTGTCTGCTCGACAATTCCTTCCTCTTTCAGTTGCTGCATTGCGCTGCGGATTGTGATTCTTGAATATCCGAATGTTTCAGCGAGCTGCCGCTCGGTGGGCAGTTTCCCCGCCGGATTAAATTCGCCTGCAAAAATTTTCTTTTTCAGCTCGCTGATAAGTATGTTGTACTTGTAAAGTTTATTTTCCTGGATGTCCATTTCTTTGTCTCCGGATTATTCCCGTATATGTTATATACAGATTATAAGGCATATCAATGTAAAAAGCAACATTGGTATTATCATTTGGTATTATTTTTTTGCATTTTTGCGTTGTTATTCC
>CAIJKT010000027.1 GCA_903821255.1 uncultured Lentisphaeria bacterium
ACTGCCCCATGAATGCATATAAGAACTATCGCCGGCCAGCAGGCCGAACAGCATGATCGAACACATCATGCCTTTGATTGCGACAGGCAGCATGAAATTGATTGCGAGCGGCATCCGCATCTGGGTTTGAATCTGAGGGTTGGAAATCTGATTCAGGATTTCCTGTATGCCGGCGGCCCCTGCCGCAAAATCAGGATGCTTTAAATAAGTTACAGCGCATATGGCCAGCAACGAAATCATTACGCCTTTGGTCACGCCGCGCCAGGTGCCAAGGATTGCCCCCATTTTGGCTTCATGCGCGTTTTTGGCGCATGAGTTGAATGCATGACTGCCCTGCCATGCCATAACACCGTAAACCGATCCCATCATGCCAATTAGCACATACCAGATATTGAAATCTTTCGCGCTGCCAATATCAAACGGATTAAGCATGGATTTTCCGGGCGGCGCGCTGGACAACGCGGTTTGTATTTGCGACCAGTCGAACATTATCATCAAAGCGGTCAAAACAATCATCAGCATGATCAGGCTTAACATCCCTTCGATACAGTCAGTAACCATTACGGTCAACTGTCCGCCGGTTAAAGTCATAATCAGCGCCAGGGTAAGGTAAATTATCATAACAACAGAAAATGTCGGAATCGTTGTTATTCCGGCAATATTCAAGTCCTGTGGCAGGCCGCAGAAATAAACAAAGAATCTTGCGCTTACCGCCGGAAAGATGCCGTAATTCAGCAAGCCTGACGCAAAGACCAGGATTCCGGCGAAAAGTCGAAAAGACTTGCTGTATCTGATTTCAAAGAACTGCGCCAGTGTCATTGCCCGGGTTTCTCTGTAGCGGTAAATCACATAACCGGTAAGGGCAACAAAAAGACCGAGCGGAACTGTAAGTTTCTGCCACCAGCTTATGGTAAAACCGGCTTCGTAAAACAGTTCGAACATCGCTACCGTGCTGACTACCGCCATTCCCATTTCACCGCGCGCATTGCAGACCAGATAGCGCCCGGCCAAACGGCCGCCGGCCATGAATTCAGCGACGCCGCTCGAATATTTCTGCATTCTGAAAGCAATACAGGCGACAGCAACCAAAGGAATAAGCACGATAGCCCAGTCGATCCATGACATCATCATATATAATATTCTCCGAAAGTTTCATTCTGCAATGCGGTCTTTTGTAACAGACTCACTAATTATTAACCCGGTTGCTGACCCCGTTTACAGCCCATGACAATCCGATTTTTTTGAAATAATCCGCCACTTCCGGAGTTTCAGGTTTGCCCTGGGTACGGTATCTGATTTTTGCGTATTGCAGGCCGGTTTCCAGAAAGTTGATTCTTTCCAATATTTCTTTATTGTCCGCAACTTCGTTTTTTGCCTCTTTGAGCAGCGACTCGGCTTTTGCGGTTAACTCAGGATCAAAAACAGCGCAAATCCGGTCAAATTCCTCCTTGATGTTTTTGCAGACATTTGAAGCTGCCAGACGGTCTGTTTTCTCTTCCAGCAGGTTAAAATATTGTCTTATATACGGGGCAGCTCTGCCGAATCCTTTTTCACAATAATCATCAATAACAGAATCGACGTTTACATCAGGATTCCACAGCACTTTGGCCAGAACATAATAATTCAAACCCTGCGTGGACCAGTTATGGAGGCAGCCATCATAATCAATCATCGTAAGGCCGTCTTTTATACAGGATTTCACATCGGCAGCCATCCGGTGCGGATATACCAGCGGCAGCCCCCTTCCGACATAAAACGCATTCGGCCTCAAAAAAATCTTTTGGGCGGCGGCATTCCATTCTTTATATTTAAGCATTGATTCTTTCCTGAAATCTTCATTGACATAATTGAATGCGACAACTCCGATAACAAGGCCGGGGTGAGCTTTCAAGCCGCCAGCAGGCGGTAGTGAGTATGCATTGTAAGCATATGTGATAAGTTTTTTCCCGGGGCAGCGCTTTGATACAATATCTGCGATTTTATTGAAAAATGTTAATTCCCGATTAGTTAGTGAGACATAGGGGAAGGAACCGGAATCGGGAATGCGGTATTCCAGCGAGATTGGCGGAGCATCCGCCGGATCCATTTTGCGGCATTCACTGCACATGCAGAACGACGGGCGTCCGCCGTCATTCGGACAAATTGAAAATCCCATATCATCGGGATTGTTTTTGAAATAAATCGAGGCGTTTTCAGCAATCTGCTCCGCCAGGCCGGGGCTGGAAACGCAAAAACGGCTGCGAGTATAGTTCAGTGGCCCCTGATCGCGCGTTCCGTCCCGCTGCAAGGCAAACCATTCCGGATGAGATTTGGAATATCTGGCCCAGTAGTCTCCGTAAGCATGTCCCGGCTTGTAATTAATTCTGGCACCGGTCTTCTGCATTAACAACCATTCGAGAGCGGCAGTGTTTCTTGCTTTAAGTTTTTCTTCATTGATATCTAAGGCTTGCAGCAGCGGAGTTTTATCCTCTGAAACATAATAAACACTGCGAATTTTCCGCTGTTCCATCACAGGAGCATATTGTTCATTGATTTCCGGAATTGTTATGTTTGCGGATTTGTGAACAACAGTTCCTGCTTCGCCAGGCCACAACCAACGGATTCCGAGATATTTTTCCAGAAATGTCAGCGCCGCATACAACGTGCCATAAGTTTTAATCCCGTTTTCTGTTTCATCGGATCCAAGTATAAAAAGTGAATTGCCGCCAGTTTTTAATAAAATCCCCTCCGGCGGCAGCGTTCTGGAATCAAGTCCGGCTGAAGCTGCAAGCTTACAATCTCCGATAACTATTTTAATTTTTCCGGCGGTAATTACAGCAATATTATTTTCGCTCAGTACTGGAATGTCCGCTCCTGATATTGCCCCCAGATAACGGGCCATGACGGCAGCCGCTTTCTCCGCCGCTGCTGATGGTTTATTCGCGGTAATGATTACGCAATTAGAAACACCATCTTTCACTAATTCAAGTTTAGCGCCGGTTTCCTTTACCATATATAACGGCGGCGCTTTGCCGAAAGCATCATATATTGCAGGCGGCATCCAAAGTTCAACAGACCTGAGCGGATTGGTACCGACAGGTTTGCCCATCGGAATATTTTCCCACTTTTCTTTTTTTAAAGTTGAAAGTTGAGGGTTGGCAGCAAGCACTGCATTGGTCAGCATTTTGCTGTAAAGCACAGGATCAATCGAGGGAGCCTGGATTTTTTTAAACAATGTAAAAAGATCATTACCGAAAAAGAAAACTTTACCATTGCCTAGTCTGTTGACAGAAGCAAATATTTTTTTACCATCGGCTGACGAAACCAGCGGAACGGCCGCAGTAATTCCAGTCAGCGAAAAACTGCCGGCATACCAGGAACCGGAAACTCCTTTTAACGGCGAAGCAATTCCCTCCGCGTCATTGACCTTTACCGGAACATTGCTTTTTTTCGAATCGAAGCCATTGGCTCCAAGCAGATTTTTCAGTCTGCCGGTATTGCTGCTATTACCACTCAACCATAATGCAGAATCGTCAGCGAGGATCAGTACCCCGCCATTCCGGATATAATCTTCGACAACTTTCACATCGGCGTCCGACCATGGAGTCGCGTTGCTGCTTTTAATGTCTCCGGCCATGAAAATCACGGCTGAATATTTGCTGAAGTCACGCGGCTCCAGCCATCCGCTGATTTCCAGGGCATTGATCTCCCCGGGGGAAAACACATACTGTTTCCAGATATTTGAGTTGTACCAGGATGCACTCTTCCTGTGATCGGAAATATAAGCCGCCGGCTTCCGGACAGCGTCGGCAACACTTACATAAGCGCCAATACTGCCCAGCAGCATAGAGATTATTACGAACAATTTCCTTTTCATGTCAGAATTACCTTATATAAGATGATTAAGAATACAGATATATTTTTCAGTTTCAAGCAAACCAAAGTTAAAAGTCATTCATAAAGAACATGTCCGGGCATTATCATCCAAACTACCGTTTTGCATTGAGTGTGTTAATGTCTGACAGCAGTTCTCCGGCTGTATTACGCATATTTTCCAGAGCGCTGTCTGAATTTATGTTCCTGACCTTTATGCTCTCCAGCATATTTTCTGCATCTTTCATTTTATTCTTCAAATCAGCAGGCAGGTTTTTATCCGCGGTCAGTTCTGCACATTTCTGCCGCAGCATATGCAGCATGGTGTTGTCTTCAACTCCATTGCGGAACGATTCAAGCCTGATTGTCGAGAGCAATCCTGACGGATGATGCCAGATTAACGCCGAAGCCAGGTTGGCCCCGCCATTGTCACTCCACCAGTCATTCCCCCAATCCAGAATATCACGCCAGTTTTTTATGGTCCAGATATAAGTGCCGGAATAATTATATTCAAAAAATTCCCAGTATGTGCGGCGTCCAAGCCATGGCGCCGGCTCAAGCCAGGTTGGGATCGCATTGCCTTTCCAGAACTGATCCCCCTGAAGCATGCGCTCTTTAATCCATGACGCATTGGAAAAACTGCGGGCATAAATATTAATCAGCCCGTAAAGCGCTTGCGGCGATTCATAATAATAGGTTTCCATAATTGGAATGCTGCTATTTTTCTTCCATTCTTCACAGCGTTTCCTTATCTCCGGCACTTTGTCTTCTGACGCTTCATCCATCGCCAGCCTGACATAAAAGTGTCCGAACATTTTTTTTGCTTTGAGAATTGCCTCGACCTTGCGGATTTTATCCTCTCCAAGCGCTTTGATAATATCAGGGGTGGTGCCAAGAAAAACCATGGTTGCGCCCATCTCCAGATAGCGTCGCATTTTCTCTTCAAACTTATCCGCGTCCAAACTGAATAATTCCTTTTTCGCGAGTCCGGAAGGAGTTATTTTATATTTCAGATGCATATCAACAAGCCGGGAATGGATTTCTTCAGTAGTCAACTGCCTTCCATTTTTATCCAGAATTACAACATTCTTCGGAATTTCTTTCATATCCGCCGAAACCGTCATTAGCGGGGCTTGCGGCAGAACAAAATTCCAGACCTTGATGGCAACAGGCACTTTGAAAACCTGATCTTTCGTTTTCAGTTTAATTTCGCCTGAATATATTCCCGGACTACATTCACGAGGGATGAAATATGTGATGAACAGCGGATAGTTTTTTTGCCCGTTCAACGTAATTTTTTTAACCGGCAGCAATGCTTCAGGGTATTCGCCGACTGGATATGCCGCATTGAAACAGGATGGCATGCTGGTTGCCGCGTATAGAAAAGAATTAACGCTTTCACATTGCGGAACAACCGGCCCCGGCCCTGAGAATGAAGATGATTCAACCTCAAAATCAGTTTCCGCAGATGTTTTCGGGGTCAATATCAACTGAACCGATTCATATTCATTTGCCGCGCCCTTCAGCATCATTGCGGACGCTGCGGAACGTTTAAATGTGTCCTGCTTGAAACAACGCTCTCCGGGCGGCTGCTGATAAGCGGATATCAGTTCGTTGTCGAAAACTAACGGGGCGCATATAGTCCGCGCCGGTATCTTTTTGAATAAGTCGTCCCGGTTACTGCGATCTTTAAATACTATTGCTGACGTATCCTGGGTTCCGACGACCAGCGGGATCACGATTCCCCCGATATCACCCACCGCCGCTCCCGGATTGATTATGCGTCCATCCTCATACAGTTCAATTTGAAGCTGATAGTTAGTATTCGCTGAAAGTTTTACCGGCACATTAAAGCTTTTGATGCAATCCTGAGCCAGTCCGTTTATAACCGCATCAAAATTGCTTTCAATTTTGCCAGTAGAAAGGTTCAGCAAACAGCCCCTGACCTGAACCGATTTAATAAGTTCAGTCGCCGCCAGTGCAATTTTTAATTCCTTCGTGTCCGGCGCAATTCCGGTTGGTTGCGGAGAAACGCTGATATTTAGCAAAGGAGAACAATATTCGACATGAGCTAAAGGGGCTGTCACTGTAAGCGCATATTTAAAACTGGAAGATTTGCCGGGCTGCAAACAGATCGGCTTGAAAACGACTTCCTGAGTCATAAAATCCTCTGTCGGCTTGCGCCATGAATATAACTTGAAAATATCTGACGGCCGGGTGACGGTTGAAAGCGTATCGGAAACCTTAGTTATCGGCATCACGGTTCTGGATGTCCAGTTTGAAGCTGGAAAGTACTGCAAATTAGTGCTGCTGAACTTTTTGCCTTTCCTTCCCGGAATCAGGTTCTCCGAATAAAATGCGCCATGCTCAGTCATGAATGAAACATCCGCCGGCTGCTTATCTCCCCGCGACAGCAGATGTTTCATCCATGGCATTAAATTGATTTCCGAGCTAGTTTCATTAACAAAAGCATTCTCTACAAATATGCAGGTGGAATTATCAGTAACCGTATAGCGCCGGATGAATTTAATCTTGCCAAGATTAACTGAGTCGATAATAATTTCAGGAGATATTTCAGCAGTAACAGTTGCCAAGTCTGCGGTTTGAGTAACAGATAATTTATTTGTTCCGGAATTTAACGGACTGGTTTTGATATTAAACAGCCCCTCGCAGCGCAGTTGATTGATGCCTTCTCTCGGATAAAATATTTTGGCGTCTTCATGTCCGATAGTCTTGTTGTACAGACTGATTATTTTGCCGCCTTTCTCGGATATGACTATTTTCAATAAATTGCTTTCAATCATTAAATCCCTGGTGCCTTCCCCGTTAAAGTCTACTGTCCTGATGCTTATAGCCATTGAGGAATATGAGAGAAAAAACACGGCTGCACACGCAATTGCAATCAGCCGGCCTGAAAATAAACAGAAATTCATTATGGAATCCTTGCGTAATCCTGGATGATTAACAGCAAGAATACGAACGATCTTGCTGATAATATTATTTCAATGGGACAATGCTTCAACTCCGGCAAATACTTTCAGTCAATCCAGGATGATTCAACTCCCGGCTGCTGTCTCCAGAATTTACTCTGCTTTACAGCTGGAACATCGCGGATGCGAATCGGCGCCGCATGCGCATCAAGATATAAAACATTGGTTGTGCTGTCTGGATGGCAGAATGAGATTCTTGTCAATCCGGTAGCTCCTGCTGCGACTCCTGACCATTCACTTGTAGCGCCCATTTGCCCATCAACCAGAACCATAAGCCTGCCCGGAGATCTTACCTGGCTTAAATTTATCCAGTATTTAAAGGTAACTCCATCGTGTTGCGAGTAATTGCCTGTATAAGTTGAATAGCCGTTTCCTGCTGCAAACTTCAACCGCTGTTGACAGGTATAGGGACGGCTGGCAGCATAACGTGTACCATTCGGAATGTACATATTCAAGAAATCATACCACCAGTTGTTGGTTGATGCCCGTTGTGGAACATTGTATCCGGCCGGAGCCTGGTAAGGAATAATGAAATCCCTGCTATCGTTGGTATACATGTGATAACCATTTCCCAGCTGCTTCTGATTTGACGTGCATTTTATCTGAAGCGATCTTTCCCTAGCCTTGTTCAGCGCAGGCAACAGCATGGATGCGAGAATTGCAATGATGGCGATCACGACTAGGAGTTCAATGAGTGTAAAATTTTGTTCTGTTTTTTCTTTCATGGCTATAGCCTCCGAAGTTGTTGTATTTTTAATTTTATAATTGGGAAAGTTTGATTTTATATTCGATTTCATCTTGCGCAGGCCAGCGACCTCCTTTCGATAAAATCTGATTCAATTATGCTTAATGATGTTAATGGCATGTCCGGATAGTTGATTTGGTCTAATAGCATCTTTGCCAGCATCATGCCCTGCTGCCGGTGTTTCTGATCAATCGAGGCAAGTGCAATCGGCGATGCCGCCGAATAAGGGGCATTGTCAATTCCGATGACTGACACATCCTCCGGTATCTTAATATTGCAGTCATGCAAAGCCTCTATTCCCGCCATTGCCAAGTGGTCTGAACCATAAATTATACAGGTCGGCAGAATCGGATTTGATTTTATAAGCTCAAGCGTCTTTTTATATGCGCCCAATTCATTATAAGCTTCATAGATACTTTTTTCAGGAAACTCGATTCCGGCATTCTTTAATTCTTCCTTAAAAATGTCCAGGCGCGAAACGTTGAAATGGGGGTTGATAAAGCCAAACGCCCCGACGTACGCCGTCTGCCGGTGCTTCAGTTCCCGCATTTTCAAGCAGGCTTTCTGGATGCCGCTTTTAAGATTGACCGATATTGCGGGAACGCCCTTCTGATGACTTTTATGGTCAATAGTTACGCTTTTAATGCCGTAATGTTCTATCGTTGACAATAGCTTGTCTACTTCAACGCCGGATGTTTCCGATACATTCCGCCATCCGCCAAGAATAATCCCGTCTATCGCGTCATCTCTGGTAATTACAGATTCCAGACTTTCAAAATCAGTCCCCTTCTCCGGTATAATCAGATTAACATGATAGGACTGGGAATATGCATATGAGCAAACACCCTGGATTATCATCATCTGTAGTAAAACAACTGGTCGCCAGATGTTATCCTCTGCAATTCGCGAATCAATCTGGAAAGAAATGGTAAGGTTCAGTTTCTTGCGCAACTGCGCAGCCTTTCTTGACGGACGATATCCCAGGTGCTTGACGGTTTCAAAAATCCGCTCGCGGGTTTTTTCCCCGACCATCCCGGCATTCCTGTTCAAAACATTCGAAACAGTGGCAATGCTCACCCCGGTTTGATCAGCAATTTCCTGAATGGTTATATCCTTTTTTCTCATTTCTAAACTGCACCTTAAACGTTTTACTGTTAAACGATGATAACTGATTATAATTCAATTTTGATGATTTGTCAATAGTGCATTTTGCAGATGTTAAGAAAATTTTAACTTTTTTTTCTTATCATTTTAGCGTTGACAGCAAGCAATAAAACAGTTATATTATAATTATTGTTTATTGTACATCAATATTATTTATGTAAATAAAGGTGTTAAATGCTGTTTCAATGTAATAAGCTTATCATCGGAGCGTCGTTCGCCGGAATCGGCATTGCCTGCAAATATCCGGATTCGGTGGTTGTGGAGTCGTCAATTTGCGTCGGCGGGGAATTTATCAACACAGTCAATCCGGGAACCGGCTGGGACGGCAAACTCCATTCAAAAGATGCAGTCGCTTTTTTTAACAGGATAAAAGAGCATAATGCTTTTGAGAACGGCAAAATTCATCTTCCCGCGCTTGCTCCAATTACCTGTGATTGGATCATCGATAAAAAAATCACGTTGAGGATGGCAACTGAAATAAAAGACGTCAAGCCTGCCGACGACGGGTTTGAGATAACGATATTTGACGCGGACGGAGAACACAAACTTCATGCCCGGCAAATTATTGACACAACAGAAGGCATCTGCTCTGCCAGATTCAGCGAAACAAAACCGTCAGTCCATGGAAAAACCTTAAACGCATTGTTACATTCAGATCATGTACCTATCCGGTCCGGCGAATACAGCGGGATCGAAATTAGAGAAGGCCGTTTTCCTTCTGAAGCCGTCGCCATGTTCAAATTGCCACAGGATTGCGGCTGGCCGGAAGCGCGCCAGCTTCTCCATGCCACCTGGACTTCAAGGTCCCTGGCATTGCGGGAATGGAAAATCGCGGCTGTCGCCAGCCGCTTTGATTATAAAATCGCGCCAAGACTATGCAGAATAAAGAAGAACTGGCTGCATCTGCCTTCGTCTGGTTATCAAAATCCTGTTGCGGCATACGACAATGGCTGCTCTATTGATTTACAGGAGGAAAAATGATACTGGCAAACTATATGGATGGGGTTCCCGATCAGACCGCCGTCAGCGGGAAAAAGTTTGAGCAGGTATACGATGTGATTGTAGCCGGACTCGGCACCGCGGGCGCGATCGCCGCGATTGCCGCCGCCCGAAAAGGTTTGAAAGTACTCGGCATCGAAAAGACCAGCTACATGGGGGGGACGGGTACCGGAGGATTTATTTTCGGGTACTGCTATGGATTAAGCGGCGGGATATGCGATACGATTGACCAGGCGATTCAGGCAGAAGCCTGCAAAGGTGATTATCTGCCTTGCGGCAAAGGAATAAACGCCGATCTGAAAAAACTCTTTCTCGAGAAAGAGGCTTTAGCGGCAGGAGTTACCCTGGCTTACGAATCGACCGTAACCGGGGTTTATCTTGAGGATAAAACGGTCAAAGGCCTGCAATATCTTTCAGCCACCGGAATTCACGATGCAAAAACCAAATTTGTCATTGATTGCACAGGTGATGCTCAAGCATGTTTTCTGGCCGGATGCCCGACTGTGAAAGGCAGAGGCGCTGACGGGCAATTCCAGCCGTTTACCAATGTGAGATCCATCATAAGAGAGGCCGGCAATCTGTCAACTGTAAATTTTGATTCCGGTTACGTTGATCAGACCATTGCCGCTGACCTGTCTGAATCCATTCTTCAAAGTACCGGACAGCATCTAAAAGAACGGTTTGACGAACAGCACAAACTCATTGCCATTGCCGACATTTTAGGCATCAGGGAAGGTCGCCAGATTGTCGGAGAGGAAAATCTGAAATTCTCCGATTATGTTAATAATAAATTTTCCCGCAAGCCCGTTGCCTGGAGTTTCTCAAATCATGACACCCATTCCAGCGATTGGGCTTTTGAAAGTGAACCTGCACAGGATTGGGGCGTAGCCGCCAGTTTATGGGGAATAGATTTTTATGTTCCGGTACCAATCGGCGCAATTATTCCCAAAGGGTACAATGGGCTCCTTGTGGCCGGACGCTGCCTGGCGGTTGATCACGATCTGGCTCAATCCGTCCGCATGAAACGTACTGTGCAGCAACTCGGAGAGGTAGCCGCCGTTACCGCATATATGTCTATCACCGGCAATACGCCGGTGATAAAACTCAAATATCAGTCAATTGCTGACGAATTACGCCGCACGGGATGTCTTGGAGAAAATCATTTTACTGACAATTCCAGCCGCTGGTTTGTTGATGCTCAGTCCATTAAGGACGGGCTTGACTCGGAGAAACCGGGAATTGCGATCTGGTCGGCCCGCAGGCTTGGAGAAGAAATGATCCCGTCTCTGAGAAAATGGTTTAGCGGCAGTCCGCCGGATTCTCATCTTAAATGTCATTGCGCATTCGCACTGGCGCTCCTCGGCGACAAAACCGGTCTTCCGGCATTGCGAAAAATGGCTGCCGGAAAAGATGATTTTCTGCCGCAGACCAGCAGAAACTGGAATCAGCATCGAGGATATGCGGCGATTTATTTGCTAGGGAGACTGCGCGACACCGGCAGTATCAATATATTTAAAGCTGTCCTCATGGATAAAAACATCGAGTTTCGCTTCCAATACTGCTCCCATGCCGTAATGGCATTGATTAAAACCGGCAGCAGACATGCGGCCGCCCGGTCACGGATAGCCGCCATCCTGCGAGAATTTGCCGAGCAGGCAGACTTGTCAATTGAGATGATTTTAAAAGGGTGGCTGCAGCCTCTGATTAAACTTCAAATGGAAACTCTTATCAGAATTATTATTGCAAACCGGCTGGAATTATGGCACATTCAGCATAATATTTACAGCCTCCTGACTGAAAAAAAGTTATCAGTTCATGAGAAAAATATTTTAAGGAGACTTCTGCCGCATGATTCAGGTACTTGAAAGATTTAATCTGATATTGGAGCATGTAGCTGACAACCACAGTCGCCCCT
>CAIJKT010000028.1 GCA_903821255.1 uncultured Lentisphaeria bacterium
CGCTGCTCCAGATATTGGTGGTTTTAATTTTTTCCCTGGGGACCCAGTGCGTGTAAATGTCGAGCATGCGCTGCAATGCGGCCTGGCCGCCGGGAGTACTCATGCTGCCGATCAGCACCCGGTCCGGGTGCTGCAGATCGGTGACCGCGGTTCCCTCCGCCATGAACTCGGGATTGGATATGACTTCAAAATTCAACCCTTTGGTGTTGGACTGCAATATGCGCTGCATGGCGGCGGCGGTCCTTACCGGCAGGGTGCTTTTCTCAACAACGATTTTGTCATGACTGGAATGCTCGATGATGTCGCGGGCGGTTTTTTCCCAGTATTGCAGATCCGCCGCTTTGCCGGCTCCGGCGCCGAAGGTCTTGGTCGGAGTGTTGACGCTGACGAAAATGATGTCTGCTTCGTTGATGCCGCCGAAAATATCCGTGGAGAAGAACAGATTTTTGCCCCGGGTGCGCTTTACGACTTCATCCAGGCCGGGTTCATAGATCGGCAGAGTATCTGACTGCCATGCCTTGATGCGCGCTTCGTTTTTATCTACAACAATCACTTTGTAGTCAGGACAGTTGTCCGCAATGATGGCCATAGTAGGCCCGCCGACGTATCCCGCGCCAATGCAAAGGATGGTTTTATTCATGTCGTCTCCTTAAGGTCTGTTTCAATTTCTCAAAACGCTAAATATAGCACAATTTACTAATTTTGCCAATCAGTTGGCAAAAACATTTCATCTCGAAACAAGGCAGTGAAACATTGAGGCAATTGCCTTCAGGTTTGACGCAAAATGCAGATGAATATAACTGGCGCAGACATTACCTGAATTATAACCGCACGGACTCCATTCGGATTCCGGATGTGAGCCTTTAGTCAGCCATAACGGTTCCACGACACTGTTGAATTCAACGTCCGACCAGTGAAACTCGTGGCCTTTGAGTACGGTTCCGGCCGGGCCGAAGAAAGTGTCCTCGCAGGTTTTGGCTTCCCGGTAGCCGAATGAGCCGAGGCGGTCTCCCATAAAGGTACGGGCCGGAATGACTCCGCACATGGTCATTGATTTGCCTGCATTGTCGGTGAGTCTTTCCGTCAGATACATGAAACCGCCGCATTCCGCATAGATTGCGCCGCCGTTACCGGCGAAATCCTTGATTGCCTGCCGCATGCCGCAGTTTTTTTCAAGCCCGGCGGCAAAGACTTCCGGAAAGCCTCCGCCCAGATAGATCCCCTGGATATTGTCCGGGAGCCGCAGATCGTGGATCGGGGAAAAATCAACCAGCTCAAATCCGTTTTCTCTCAGAATATCCAGATTGTCCTGATAATAGAAATGGAAAGCTTCATCCCGGGCGATTGCCAGTCTGACTCCAGCCGGATGTGAAGTCTTTGGCTGGGAGGCTATTTTTCCCATGCGGCATAGCGCAAGTATCCGGTCTATGTCGAAATACTGTTCCGCGGCTTGCCCGAGCTGTTCAAACCATTCATCCGATTTTTCATTTTCAATGAACGGTACCAGGCCCAGATGCCGTTCCGGCAGCGCCCAATGCTCATTGCGCGGCAGATATCCCAGCAGCGGCGGCAGATTCGCCAGTTCCAGCGCCCGGCGCAGAATCGCGGCGTGCGTTTCGGATCCGGTCATGTTGGCAATGACCCCGACCACCTTTACTTTATCGCAAAACTCTGTGTAGCCTTTGACGATTGCGGCGATGCTGCCGGCCATGCCCCGGCAGTTGACGGTGAGAATAACCGGTACGTCAAGCAGTGACGCGACTTCCGCCGTGCTGCCTTCCAGCGAGCCGGGCGCCGCCGAATCGAACATGCCCATTACACCCTCGATAACTGCGCAATCAGCTTCAGTGATGCCGCCGGCAAAAGATCTCTTTACCTGTTCCGCGCCCATCATCCAGCAGTCCAGGTTGCGCGAATGACGATGCGCCGCGATGTTATGGAAGGTCGGATCAATATAATCCGGCCCGCATTTAAACGGCTGTACGTTAAGTTTGCGTTTGACTAAAGCCCGGAGCAGGGCCAGGGTTACTGTTGTCTTGCCGTCCCCGGAACTGGTTCCGGCGATGCATAGTGCGCTGAATCCGTTCATGGCTGATACCTCATCAGAATTCGATTCCTTTTTGAGCAGATATTCCCGCATTGAACGGATGCTTTATCTCCCGTATCTCTGACACCAGGTCACAGGCTTCGATCAGCGCCGGCGGTGCATTGCGTCCGGTAATGATGACATGCATCCAGGACGGCCTGCCGCGAAGCGTTGCGATTACCTGGTCCAGCGGCAGATATTTCTTGTCCAGCGCAATATTGAATTCGTCCAGTACCAGCAGGTCAACCCGCCCTTCTGTAAGATATTCTCCGGCTTTCTGCCAGGCGTTTTCCGCACACAGAGTATCTTCATTTGAATTGCCGTCTTTGCGCCAGGTAAAACCCGCGCCCATCGAACAGATTTCAAACGGCAGCCCGCTTACTGCGGCGAATCGTCTCTCGCCGGTTTCGCTGTCGTCCTTGATAAACTGAATGACGGCAACTTTCCAGTTCCACCCCAGTGCCCGCAGACAAGTGCCAAGCGCACTGGTGGTTTTGCCTTTGCCCGGCCCGGTGATGTCGATCAGCAAGCCGCGGCGTTTTTCTCTGTCTTCCCGCTTAATCATAAAGCTCTCTATATTAGTTTAGTATTATATTCGGATAATTAACAAAAATCCAACCATCATAAAGTTTACCAATGATGAAAAGATAATTCAAGTATAAGAATATTCAATCCTTCGGGCTGGAATTGCGTCCAAAGAAGATTTCACGCAGCCGGCCGGGGCCAAGAACACGGTTGATCTCCTGGAGCGAGGCAAAGACGAGGAATAATGTGGTAAGCCATATCTGGACAGCCCAGAAACGCGACCATGGAAAGTCTGTGGTAAGGTGGCGGAATCCTTCTGTCAGACTTTCATGCTTCAAGGAGAAACGAACG
>CAIJKT010000029.1 GCA_903821255.1 uncultured Lentisphaeria bacterium
ATGAGCAGGATTTTCAGGCTGAATCAGTGCGAAGAATTTTCTGATTCTTTGTTGCTGACACTAAATATAATAAAAATAATATTGACAAAGGTTTTTTGTCGAATCGGCTGGAGGCATTGTGAAGTTAATCAACCAATAATGGACTACTTGCCCTCTTCGCCATGCCAGGGTCGGATTATTTGTGAGCTTTTCCCGATGAATCCGGTCAGCAGTTCAATTTCCGCCGGGCCGGACGCGGTCATGAGACGATGTACGGCATACCATCTGGCGGCCCGGACTGTCTGCCGGTATTCGCCTAACGTGTGATGCAGGGTTCCGGCCATCAAACGGAGTTGCCGCCCAATGTTTTTGCATTCGTCTTCCTGTTTTTCGCCGCTGAGTCCGGAATCGGCGAGAGCCGCCAATTGCACGGTTATTTTGGAAAAGTCCTCCGGCTTCTTGAATATCGGTGAATTCTTGTTCCAGACGGTTTGAATGTCGGCAAGGATTTCATTTAAGTCTCCGCAGACCGGAACCAGTTTAGTATCCTGTTTGCTCTTCTCCGCCATCCATTCCGCAGTACCGGCGCCCCAATCCCGGTAGTCTTTGCAGCGTTCATTGACATGAACGATAAATTCATTCATTCCCTTCAGGCGATCGGCAATATATTCCCGCTTTTCTTTCTGCTTTTCCTTCTCGAAGACTTTTTCAATTTCCTCCGTTGCGCCGCAAACACCGCGGCCTTTCCAGATCGGCTGATGTTGAGCCGCTTTCATCTGTTCATTAGTCAGCAGGCTTTTTAATTGAGGCATCGGCATCATTGCTTCGCCGGAACTTTTCGGAAGAGCATCAATGGCATAGATTATCTGGCTGCCTGCATAATTTATCCTGACTCCTCCATTGCCATAAACCATCTGCCGCAAAAAGGTTTCACCATCTTTTATATAAACCGGATATGTGAACGGTCCGTTAACTTGTTCATAGCCCTGCCAGATATCCGGTTTAATTATAAATATGCCCGGCATCATTCGTTTCTGTTCTTTCTGTTCCAGTTTCGGCACCGGATACGATTCATCAAGAAACAAGCGCTTGCGGGGATTCATGAGGCTGTAATTAATCAGCCATTGCGCGGCGAACGGCGGTTTCCAGTTGATTTTCTCAAACTTATTGCTGTCCGGCCTGGCGGTTACTTTGTTCCAGATGCCTTCGGAGGCGGGAGCGCCGAGTTGCAGCCGGTTTTTGCCTTTGAACTCAATCCGGCAGTAATCATAGTATTGTCCGGCGGCCTTTTGAGTTCTCCCGCTGGATACCAGACCGGCCTGCCGCCATGCGCAGGTGAACATTCCACGTCCATTGTCCAGAAGGTGTACAACCATATTAAAGCCGGGGAAAATCAGTCCGCCGTTCTGTTCAGGACTTTCACGAAAAAAGAGATAATTGTCGCTCAGGGTGTCCGGAACAATCATTACTTCGCTTTTAAAATTCACCAGCAAAATATTTTCCCGGTCTGCCAGACTGTCAATTTCCAGATTGAGATAAGGACTTTGATCGCTGATGACTGCCCGCATCCTCACCTGATTACTGTATTCAATTGCGATGGCGGAACCGCCGGAGTTCTTTTCTTCAACCGCGTCTTTAATGATATTACCGGCTATCTGAAAATCCGCGGCAGGCACCGTCTGTCCATTGATACGGTATGACAAAACCATTTTCCCGCTGTTTACTTCCAGCGCGATTTTGTCATTGGCTATTCCGGCGGCAGTAGCTGCATGTCCGCAGCAGATAATCGCTCCCGGCAGCAGACAAACAGCGAATCTTCTGATCATCGGGTTGATGCTGAACATTTCTTCTATCTCTCCTTATCTTTTATTGCTCAAGATGCCTGTAACAAAGTCTGATGGCGGTTAACGCGTCTTCGGGAGGACATTTCTCCGGATATTGTCTGCTGACTGCGCATGTGATAAAATATTCCAGTTCCTTCAAATATCCGGATTTTTCTCCGGACAGGTCTTCAATTGCAACATTGTTCTCTGTGATAAATTTCACTTTCCCCGGTTCAAAAGAAGTGTAAAGAATTGCCCCGTTTTCAAAGATACCGGAATAGCCGCATTCGAACGGGCGCTGCGGCGGATAACAATTTCCGCCCTCGACGATGGCGGTAACGCCGGAAGCGGAATATTCCCATACTGAATTGATATAGCCGGTACTGAAAGCCACTGCCAGCGGAGGCGGATTCCAGATTTTTTCCGGTTGTCCCAGCGCGTAATTCAGAAAATCGATGTCATGGATAAGCAGATCGAACAGTGCGCCGCCGCAATTTGCTTTGACCTGTTTTTCCTGCCAGCAGCCCCATGACGGTTCGCCGGAACTTCTGGACATTTTCAGCAACTTCAATTTGCCGAGACGATTACCGGCAATCGTGTTTTTAAGCAGTTCATATTCAGCGAAAAACCGGACGCAGTGCGCCACCATGAATGTGCGTTGTCTGGTTGCTGCCAGTCGAATCATTTCCTCCGCTTGCGCAATATCAAGACAGATTGGCTTTTCGAGCAGGACATGACAGCCGTGCTCCAGACAAAGTCTGGTTGCGTCATAGTGAAGGAACGTGGGCAGGCAGATTATCGCAGCATCCGGTTTTATCTCATTCAGGCACTTTTCCGTATCGTCGAAATAAGGAATCCGGCTGATTGCTTCCGCGCCAAGCAGACCGGTATTGAAATTGCCGCCGGATGACTTTAACACTTTTTCCAGCGGAGTCCGGTCTACGATTGCACAGAGTTCCACGTTTTGTGTTTTTAAAATATTGACTGCATGGGTCTGGCCCATGAATCCGAATCCGACAATTACGATTCTCATCATAATCCGGCCTTGCTCCAGTCAATAATTATTCCCATATCTTTTGAGCGGTCCGCCAGCAGATCTCCGTAAATTTCCGCCGCACGAGTGTAATCCACTTTCCGGCTGATCATTCTGCCGACATCAATCTCTTTGTCCGCCACCAGGTCGAAGAACATTTCCACATGACGGTGCATAGTCCAGGGATTATCCGGCGAAGCCGCTGCCGGATGGGAGAAATTATGCGCTCCGATGATCGTATAACTTGGATTATTGCACAGATCATGGAAATCGAAAAAGGTTTTTTCTCTGGGGCTGCTCAAAATCACAAACCGGCCCTGCGGACGCAACGCCGCGAACTCCGCCGGAATCAATCCGGCATTGCCGGTGACTTCGAAGACTGCATCCGCCAGATTACCGCGATTGTGCGCTTTGATGATTTCACCGGTATTGCCGCCGCTGCCGGTATTGATTTTTATGATGCCGCTGTCCTCCGGCAGTACATTGAGCCGGTAGTCTGAAACATCCGCGGCGAACACCGGCCTGGCGCCGCACAGCCTGGCGAATATTGTCGTAAACTGTCCCAGCAGGCCCAGACCGTAGACCGCAACACTTTCGCCCCATTGCACGTGTGAACGGCGTATTCCGTTCATTACGATTTGCGCGATGGTGAAGAATACCGCGTGTTCGTCCGGAATTTCCCGTGTGACAGGATAAAGATTCTCGACTTTCTGCACTGAATAAGCCGCATGCCGCCCCCAGGTGGCGAATTTTCCGCCCAGCAGCTTCCTGTCCGCTCCATTTCCGGTTTCAACCACAGTTCCGATATTGTTGTAGCCGGGATAGTATGGAAATTTGAAATATTTCTCCCATACTGAGCCAGGCGGGTATTCGCCTGTGAACGCGGTCATTTCCGTGCCGGTGCTGACCATGGTGCAACCGCTTTTGATTAATACTTCGCCGTCGCCGGGATGCGGAATATCCAATTCTTCGATAACGGCTTTTTTAGCTTCAGGAAACACTATTCCAGGATTATTTCTCATTATATGATCAGCCCTCGCATAAATCCAGTTTGAATTATTCTATATTTAGTATACCTTGTTTTAAACAGTTAATCCTCCTGAAAAAAAGCAAAAAACTATGCAAAAAAAACCAATAAAAGCAGCGGCAGGGTTTTACGATCCGATAAATCTGCCTAAGGATTTTCCGGTAACCAATCCGGATTTCTGCACGCCGCCGCATTTGCCGCATGTGCATAATTGCTGCGAAATCGGATTTTGCCGGTCGGGGGCCGGGATTTTTATTGTCGAGGATAAGATCTTTTCATGCGGCGCCGGAGATGCTATTTTCATAAATCATCAGGAATTTCATATCCTGGAAAATGCGTCTCCAATGAATTCCGACTGGAAATTCATCAACTTTGACCCGGCGGTACTTCTCGCCGGCTGGCTGCCGCCGGAAGAGCACGCATTGGACGTATCACGTTTAAGCGGGAGGAATTTCCCCAATGTCATTCATGAGAAAGACCATCCGGAAATCACTTTAGCGGTACGCCGTCTGGTTGCAGAACTGGACAACACGGCGTCAGGCTATCGTTCCGCGGCAAGGGCGCTGGTATGGTATTTGCTGGTAATGCTTCAACGCCTGGTTCAGCCGGAGGATAATCATGTGGAAAAAGACCCGGCGGAGATTGAACGGGTATATCCGGCGTTGAAATATATTTCCGCTCATTATGCGGAACCCGTGGATATTTCCAGACTCGCGGAATTGTGTAAATGCAGTCTTTCCACTTTCCGCCGGCTTTTCCATCGCAGCCTGGGCTGCATGCCGCTGGAATATATCAATGAATTCAGATTAAAAGCAGCGGCGGCAATGCTGACTTCAACCAGCCGCTCAATTCTGGAAATTGCGCTGCGCGCCGGTTTCCCGACGCTCTCAAACTTCAATCGCCTGTTCAAAGCCAAATTTAACAAATCCCCCCGCGATTACCGGCGGGATGTCGCCAAAGACTGAAGACTAACATGGATGCATCCGTTATTTCATTGCTTCAAAGATCAGGATTTTCTTCCAGTTGGTTTTAGGCTTATGCAGCAGAAAGAGATTGCCCTGGGAGTCGAGTACCAGAATGCCGGCCGGCACCGCCATCAGATTGATGAGGTCGCCTCTGGTGGCCGGCAGGATGGTTTTGGGCAGGCAACTGCCGGCCAGCTCAAATTTCGGAATATCATAAAACGAAAGCGTACTTCTTACAACAGTTTCCGCTATCAGGCGTTTATTTTTCTTGTCGTACGCCAGGATATCGCCGGCATTTTTAGCCAGCGTCCGGACTTTGCCGGCGCCGGCCCAAATGATCTCTTTGCCTTCGGCGGACGCCGCGAACAGGCTGCCGTCTCCATTGCATAAAACAAGATGCTCAGGGGTGAAATCCGGCGGCAGCTCTTTCTCACTGAACGGAGTGCTCTGACCGTTTGTCAGATTGAAGAACAGCAACTTGCCTTTACCCGCCGCCACCAGAGTGATGCCGTCGTCCGCCGCCGCCAGCAGACCGCCTTTAAACGGAGTTTCCAGCGCAGCCGGATCCTGAGCGAGATTCTGCAGATCGAAGATATAAATTTTAGCTGATTCCGCGCTTTTTATCATAAGCCGGTTGTCCGGCATTGCCGCCAGTCCGGTTATTCTGCTGCTGAATGTCGTGGTTTCAGAGCCTCTGGCGCCGGTTTTAAGATTAAGCGCAAATACTTTGATTTCCTGTCTGAACGCCTGCTGCGGTTCCTGGACGCAGACTGCGGAATCCGCATCCGGCAGTAAGATAAAACGGGAGATTCTAGTTTCCGGAATCTCGATAATTCTGATGCACTTGTAATTGTAAGTGTTAATCAGGACGATTCTGCTGCTGAACGGGCCGTTGGCCGCGCCCGCAACTTCCGCGACGGCCAGCACGCTGCCGTCAGCGCTGAATTTCGAATCCGGCAGGCGCGGGCCGCCGGAACCTTCGAAATACCATTTCGGCTTCCACTCCAGGTTTTTGCCTTTGTCGGCAACCCGTGCCGCAAAACTGTCCGCCGGAGTATTTTCCAGCAGATTTGCGGCAACGTTATTTTCAATGATGATATTATCTTTGGGGTCTTCGACTCTGGGACGGTCTTTATCCGCGTCCGCGTCTCTGATTTTAAGTCCTTTGTAATCTGAATCCTTTGGAAGCTTATTGTCTGCCGCACAGACAACTCCCCCCGTCAGCAGGGCAGTAACTATGCAGACAAATATTTTAAGCATGATTGCAGATCTCCAGTGATTATCCCTTGACTTCGGAGTCCTGGTTTTTGTTCTTATCTTCGCTGACCGGCGGATTGTAGAACAATATGATTTCAACCAGGCTCCACAGCCACACCAGCACCCCGGCGGCAATCGCGATGATCAGCGGCACCGTGTTGATTTTAGGAAACGCGCTGGTGGCAACATCGCTCATGGCGTAATTGATAATCGGCAGCAGGAGCTCCATAAAACCCCAGGCGATGGCGGCGATGAATATCAGCAGTTCAAGTGTTCCGCGGAGATACCATCTCAATGCAAGCTGTCCGATTCCG
>CAIJKT010000030.1 GCA_903821255.1 uncultured Lentisphaeria bacterium
ATGAAATCCTTCAATTTCGGCATAACGGCTTCTGGACTGGGCTTGCCTTTAAGCATGGCATCGGTTATGCCTGTCAAATCTGTAATGAAATATGGCAGACGGCAACCAGGATGCATAAGCTCAACAAAGGATTCAGCCACCTCGCCATTCCGGACAATTACTGCGCCTACTTCGATTATACGACAGTAGTCCGCGCTGAGACCAGTAGTTTCAAAGTCTATAACAGCAAATTCATTAAACATCCTGAACCTCTTATTTTATACCAGACATCAGTTTCAAATCTTTGAAAGACAAAATATAACAGCATTTTTATCGTTCTGCCAGCCGAAATTATTATTAGTTTATATTTTATATCGAGGTAGTTTTGTCTTATTTTTAGTTGACTATGCTGAGTATATTTTTGCCAAGGATACTTAAATTTTGACAGCCTGATGGATAGGGAACCCCCTATCTAAATCGGCTTGGAATATTTGGCAATCTCCCAAATCCGGAAATTTGCTTTGGCAATTCCATCCGCCACCCGTCCATCAAAAACTGCCACAAAATGCAATAGCGGGCCGCTTGCGGACAATTCAAAGCCCATTCCGGATAACAGGTAAGCGATCATGGACAGTCCTGATTTTATTCAAACCCACCCCAAGAACTTTGAATATATTTTTAGAGTAGACGTTGAATTGTCAAAAAAATGGCGAAATTTCCAAGCGTTGTATTCCGCAGAAAGCAGCAGACACTGGGAGGTGTCCAATGACCTTGGTGTTGATTTTTATCATCAATAAATCAGGTTCAGTTTAAGATATTTACACAATTCGATTATGTATCCATTCCCATAAAAATTTTCCTTGCAAATAAAAAAATACGTTATTACTAAAATCATATAACGAGTACACAAATTTGAAAGGAAAATACAAATGGACACTCTACATTTAGATTTGGAACAGGAAACGGCAATTAAAAAAATGATTTCAGGCAATAACGTGTTTATGACTGGCAAAGCCGGCACGGGCAAAAGCACCGTAATTCAGGAATTCAAAAAACGATGCAATAAACAAATGGTATGCCTGGCTCCGACGGGCATTGCGGCGTTAAATATCTACGGCCAAACCATCCACAGTTTTTTTCATTTTCCAGTCGGAGTGTTAAATGCTGATAATTTGAAGGCTCCAGACAATAAACTGCAACAGTTATTCCAGACCACTGAGGTAATATTACTTGATGAGATTTCCATGATTCGCAGTGATTTATTTCAGGCCATTGATATTACATTGCGCCGCTGTGCGCCAAAAGGCTTGAAAGAAGTTCCTTTCGGGGGAAAACAAATTATTGCGGTCGGTGACTTTTTCCAACTTGCCCCTGTGGTCTCGACATCAGAGGAAAAGGAATACCTATACCACGAACTGGGGGGGATTTATGCATTTCAAACCAGAGCCTGGGAAAATGCTGATTTTGAAAATATCATTTTGAAAAATGTCCATCGTCAATCGGACCCTGTCTTTCTAGAAATCCTGGAAGCGGTGCGAACAGGACAATTTGAGTACTGGCACGATATGGTCATTGGCGAACGGTGGCTGCGAGATGATTACACGGTTACTGTTGAAGGTGATTATCTATGCGATTTAAATAAGCTGTGCAGGCCAGGCCCCATAAACCCGACATCCACGACGCTCTGCACTACAAGACAAAATACTTATCGAATTAATCAGAGAGCATTTGAGAATATCTGCGGCTATGAAGCCAGCTTTGCCGCTGAAGCCGAAGGCGAGTTCTCGTATGACGACTTCCCTGTAGAATGTATGTTGAAACTGAAAATCGGAATGCGAGTCATGCTTCGGTCAAATAAATATAGAAAGGGGGAATGTGTTTATGTGAATGGCGATATAGGGAACGTGGTTTCGTGGACGTTTGGCTTGAATCCGATGGTCATAGTTAAGCTAGAAAATGACATGATCGTCAATGTCGAAAAAACAACGTGGATGAACTATCGTTATGATTTGAAAACAGGCACTGACGGCAGGCGTTCAATCATGCAAGTTCCAGTTGGATGGTTCACGCAAATTCCGCTGGCACCGGCCTATGCAATAACCGTCCACAAGGCTCAGGGGTTAACGCTTAACGGCATAAATTTAATACTGGGCAGAGGCTGCTTTGCCAACGGCCAACTCTACACCGCACTCTCGCGGAGTCGCTCAATAAACAAAATCGCATTAGATCGGCCAGTTGAATTGGAAGACTCCCTAGTAGCAGAAGAGGTAGTAAAGTTTTATGAACGAATTGAACTGCCAGAAAAGTTGATCCAAGCATGGTATTTGAAGCATTACGGTGATTAAACATATAGTCCCAGGAGACCGCATCCCCTGGGACTACTTCTTCGGGAATTATGCTTAATAATATTTTTATCAGGTTATTATGATCAGAACTTGAAAGACTGATTTTTTACCAGTTTTGCGCCATGTTTCTCTTGCAGGCTTACCCCTTCAATACCTTGTGTATCACACATCACGCAAGGTATTTATAAACGGCGGCAAAGCCTTTAACACACAGATTATTCCTTAATCAGGATCAATCTTTATTACGCCCCTTGCCGCTTCTATATCTTGAATAAAATATCTTACGCACTCCACCAGGCACGATGTCTGCTTCCTTGTCTTTCGCCAGATACGACATCTGCTGATGAACCTGGTCGTATTGTTCGTTGAAGTGCGGAGAGTTGCGACGGATCATAATGCCATTTTTTTGCGGCGTTCCGTCTTTCTTCTTGTTGCAAAAATCCACTAATCCGCTGTTCGTCTCACTGCCGCTTTCTTCACTACTGATACCCAGGATTCGATTCCAGTCTTTCTCCGCTTTCTCTGCTAATGGCATATAGTCCATGGCAAGGTTCCCGTCAACCAACACCGTGACGTGCATATGGCGATTATCCGAAGTTTCCTGCTCAAGTCTTGCAGCGTAGGCAGGGTCAAGTCCTTTACGGCTCAAACCGTTGGTGTATACATTCATGAAGCTGCTCAGGAGCTTGTTGGGATTCTCGTAGGTCTTATTATCTGGAAAACGTAAGTCCATCCTGTAGCAAAGTACTTTGTTATGACGCTTCAACGTACTGTCCAGCAGCTCCTCGTTTTTATCCAGAATCTTGGTGGAGTAAGAGAAGTCCTGTATTCTGCCAGGGATCACAGGATGTCCGTTATATTCAGTTGTGATAACTACTTTTTTCTTTCTCATGGGATGTCTCACTATTCTTATGATGTTAGGATTAACCAATTAACATTATTGGTTCTGCTGACTGACTTTGTATTAACTATAATATAGTAGACTATAATTTTTTATATATAACTCTTTATGTGTATTACCTTTATTCCTAGTGAAACAGTGACTGTAAATCAGTGTTAATCACCAGTAATACATGGCATAATTGCGGTAAATAGTTGGTAGAAATACATGACTGAATTATGAACAAATACCTGTAAATATAGAAAATAATTATAACTAATATTATATAGCTAAACAAGAGATTGAAATGAACAATATTATAGTAAGTGGAAACGCATCCAGCCGCCCGTGATGCCGATCACAAAGTCAGCCCCACCGTATCCGGTGGTCGACATTGTATAAGGTCAGCTTATGAAAGAACCCTATGCACAAAAACATGGCTCCAAGCCGACTATTTCGTTAGAAACAAGTCTCGCATCAATAGTCCAGCGGAATTGATGTAGGCTTGTATGTAAACGTAGATTCGGACAGAGTTTTAACCTTTGTATCTCATAGTTTACCG